>JAHJVF010000459.1 GCA_018828505.1 Bacteroidota bacterium
TAATAATCTTCTTTTGCAATGATGTAATTTATCGTCAGACCACGTTTCGGAAGCTTATAGTCGACAGGATTACGAATAAACATTGCCTGCCTTGCTTCTGATTTAAGATTTCTTCCAAACTTATAGCGAAGGTTCGGAAGAGCTTCCCTATCGCCAAGAACTTTTGCTCCGTGCAGGCAGCGTATACTTCCATGATCAGTAGTGATCACGATCCGGACATTTTTTTGATTTGAGAGATTCTTAAATGTTTTCAAAAGTGAGGAATGAGTGAACCAGCTCTGAGTTAGTGATCTGTATGCAGCTTCATTTGGAGCGATCTCTTTTAGGATCGTAGAGTCCGAACGAGAGTGGGCAATCATATCCAGAAAGTTCACTACAACCGCTGTCAGGTTATTATTAATCAGTGTTTGAACGTTTTGTTCAAAATTTCTCCCATATGCCGGATCGATAATTTTAAAGTACTTCAGATCATTCGGAAGTTTTATCCTTTTTCGTTCAAGGAGTTTCTCAAGCAATTCTTTCTCGAATTTATTATGAGAATTCTCATCGTCATGCTCGTGCGTCCATAGCTCGGGATAATGCTTTTCAATTTCAGATGGAAATAGTCCCGCAAAAATAGAATTCCGTGAGTATGGAGTTGAAGATGGCAGAATTGAATAATATGACTTCTTCGAAATGTTAAAATAAGGATACAACATTTCTTCCATCAAAGCCCATTGATCGTATCTCATACAATCCAAAACGAAGAAGAAAACATTGTGCTTTTGTTCCAATAAAGGAAATACCGACTCCTCAACAACGTTCACGGATAGTAGCGGGCGTGATTCATCGGAGTTCAGCCAATTTTTGTAATTCTGTTCAATGAACTTCGAAAATTCTTTATTAGCATTGCGTTTCAAATCAATAAAGGTATGTTCCAGTTCAAGATCGGGATGCTTGGTTAATTCCATATCCCAATTGATCAACTTGAGATAAATATCTATCCAGTCTTCATGATTCAAATCAGAAAAAATTCTTTGAGATAATAGATTGAAATCCTGTAGATAATCCTTCGAGACATATTCAGCTGATATGTTCTTCTTTTCAAGAAACTTTTTGCAAACGAGTAAAACTTGATTTGGATTGACTGGCTTTAAGAGATAGTCATTAATTTTACTGCCGATGGCTTCATTCATCAAAGATTCTTCTTCGTTCTTAGTCACCATCACAACTGGAACATTTGGATTCACTTCTTTAATCTTTGCAAGAGTTTCCAGCCCACCCATGCCGCTCATCATTTCGTCGAGGAAAATGAGATCGAAAGGAATCCTTGCGACAAAATCGATTGCATCTTCTCCGTTAGTTACCGTCTCAACATCATATCCTTTTTCGTTAAGAAACATAATGTGTGAACGGAGTAATTCTATTTCATCATCTACCCAAAGTAATTTACCTTTTTTCATAACTCATCTCCTCAGATTAAATTGTAATATGTACATCCAAACCTGCTTCATTGGTTTTTGTCGGAGGAATTCGCGAAGCACCTTCCGGTGTGACGCTCGATCTCTTGTAAAAAATTGACAGAGTAACACGTGAACTCATCACGTATTTTATTCGCGGTTCAATTGTTGTTCGAGTAGTGCCATCTTGCGGAGTTCCCTCCTCTTTAAATTTCAGCATATCATAAATGACCGTTGAGTTTTTCATTTGAGTATAAGAAATAGAAATATCAATGTCATTCTTCAAAGCGATACCAAATAGTGGAAGCTCGAATCCCGACTTTGAGAAATTTATTGAAACATTAATATCATTCTGGAAAGATTCAGTGATATTTTTTGTAGAAAGTCCCAAATCATACGATACATTCGATCCAAATTTAACATTCGCCCCCAAATTTCCACCCCATAATGGCAAAAACGTCATCGATAATCCCAAGAATGGTTGAAAACCATAAGAGATTTTTTGAGCCTGTGTTTCTTCATTTCCGTCGGGATTGATCTTCCATCCACGAGAGTAACTTGAAGTATAGGCATGATTCAATGAAACTCTCTGAGCAAACGAACTGAATAAGAAAAACTTCTCTAATCCATCCCAGCTCAAACTCCAATTCGGTCTCGGAATATATCGAATGAATTCTTTCAAGCCCGGAAGTTTCCCGAGAAGTGGAAATGTTTCAAACCCATCAACGAATGCGTTTGCAAGATTTTCAGTCGGATTTTCTACTTCGGGATCATAAAGTTCATGAACCTTTTTAATACCATTTCCAAAAAAGCTAAAAATAAGTACAGGCGGTAATGTCACGAACGATCTGTCTATAGTTCCAGTTGATGCAAAATTTATTACACTCACATTTCCGAGCGAATCACTTTGTATTGAAGTATTTTTATTATAGGCCCATCCTACTTTCCAGGTAAGATCAATTCTGGCTCCTTCCCACAAAGGTCGTGATGTTCTGAAATCTAAATTATTTCTTTGACCGATTGCATCTGTAAGATTCCCGCCCCGGGCACGTGGGCCAGCTTTAAAATCCAAACCAAATTGGTATAATCTCGATGGACCATTTGCTTCTTTATTTGGCCTCCAGAAATTCCACATATTTGTTATACCTGTACCTTCTCCGGCAAGGCCAGAGTTAGCTGAAGTATTTCCTTGTGAAAAGTTAATTGAAATATTTTCATAATCAAAGAACAACCATTTTGAAATTGATTTGAGCATCAGTAAAACAGAGGTAACGGGACTTTGTTTTGGTATTTCATCCATCGGTTCATCAACAACCTGTGATGTATCTTGATCTGTTCCTTCCTCATCTTTTTCCTGAATTCTTTTTCTACCGCGGTCACGGCTTCGAGGATCCGGTTTTTGCGGCTGTTGCTGCTGTATTTGATCTGTCGATTCCTTAAAGAGTGGATCAAAAAGCTGTTTAAGCCGGAAATTCATACCGAAGGTTATGGTATTAGCGAAACTTGCTGACCGTCCTAACTCTGCCTGTCGAAAATCATTCTGCCAGCGGTAATCGACTGAATAACCCATAGTGATGTTTAAGAACTTATCTAAATCAAATAGGGATGGAAGTTTGGGTTGTGTTCTAAGCTCAATCCTTTGATTGAAAGAGTTATCTCTGCCAAACAAATTTCCACCAAGAATATCTCCCCATATCTCTTTCTCGCTCCTTTGAATTTCGAAAACAGAATCTTTTCCGGCTATGCTGCTTGGAACTGAATCAATACGAGTTTCTAAGTGAGCTAAACTGCTTCCAAAATCGATACTGTAATTAAATGAAGGATTTAAGAACCCTCCTTCCGTTAATTTCCATCCAAATTGAAAGCGGCGGCTAGTCCTAAAATCTCGTGTAATATTTGGTCTGTTCGGATCAGTACGGGTTACATTCTCACCACGGTTTCTTGTCGCTGTTAAGTCCGACGAAATGGTTGCCGGAGAATAATAAAATCGTAGATTTTTTAAATCTGTTAGAAGTTCGAATACTGTTCCAATAAATGGAATATCGACTGCACTGAAATAATTTTCAGGACTGAATGTGTAGGAATAATTCGTAGTAAAATTCCAAACCCAGGTTGTATTCGAAAGAGTTAGAGGATTTCTGCTGAAAGTTTTGTTGTAATTGAAAGCAAATCCTAAATTGTTCCAAGTATCGCGAATCAGCCAAAAATCTGTTGGAATTTTTATCCGAATGCTTGGTAATGAGTAGGTGTCTGAAGTACCAACGGTTTGTGCGGTAGTCTTTAAAGCATCTGCCTCTGCTTGGGCGACACGTTCATCCTCACCTTCATTTATCAATTTCTCGTAGACTTGTTTAGCCGCTTCCTCAACTTGTATATCAGTTCCTGGAATATAAATGGGCTTGCCTACATTTTCTGTGTGTGAATAACTGAAACGAAGAGAGCTTTGCCTCATTTCTGCCGGAAACAGTTTCACAAGATCGATATCGGTCGATATGCCCCAATTTCGTGATGCAACGCGAGAGCCGAATCTTTGCTCCAAAGGATGAAAGAATGGATTTGTCTCGTTCAAGTTTGCGGAAAAATTAATAAAGTCAGCAAGTTTCAACGAAACGTTCGTTGCATAAGCCCATCCTTCTCTATCATCTGCTCCTATTAGTCGAAGCTCGTTCACCCATATTTGTCCTGATAAGTCATTCGTAGAAGTGCCTGGGGGGTCAGCGGCTGGAAAATGAACACCAATCATAAATACGCTGACCGCCGTTAAACTTGGATTTCCCTTTACTGTGTAAAATGAATTTGGCGGACCTCCATCAACAGGGACAGTTATGATTTTACCGATAGTATCTCTTCTCTGTTTAATTGCAGTTATTTCACCGAATTTTATTCTGATGTTTTGCCAATCATTTCGAATCGGTTCCCGGTACTCGTAGTAATTATTTGTATCAACGCCAAAACGGAAAACTAATTCAGCACCCATCATCGCGCGTTCACCATGATAATAGAACTTCATTTCACTGTAGTTGAACACATCTATCGGTCTGAATAAATATTTAACCGCATAACTGGAACTTCCCTCTTTCAAACCATCGAGTATCATTGCCAGAGATTGTTCATTTTTGTAAATACGATCTTCGGTGCTTGTCTGCTGAGTTCTATCCTGCTCTCTCTGTACATCAGGGGGACTATAATAAAACGGGGAATTATCTTCAATGTTGACGACTGACAGATTTAAAATGCTGTCGTCTTTGATCATTTTTTGCCATTGGTTACCAACGAGGTTAAATTCAGCGAGTCTAATATGGACACTATCTTTAAATCCGTTGAACCATACACGAATATTTTCAATTAAAGTAAAGCTTGGCTCGCCTTCTTTATGGGCAAAATCTTTTAATGGAATTCTAAATTGATACCACCTCGTTCCGGAGCCTCCTCCAACAACATAAGGATTTGTTATTCGCGAAGTATCGAGTTTAACTTCATAGGTGTAATAACTATTCACTCCGTCAAGTACACCATTTCTATTTAAATCTTCAGTATCCGGAAATCTTCCAGCGTCAGTGAGAGCTGCATTTCCTTCTGTGCCATTGATCTGGGAATAAGTTTTCGAAGCCAATGAAAATGAAAAATTATCACCGCTTGGATCAGGACCAAGAGTAGGCCATCTTGCGATTTCTTGTGCGTTTGTCAAACCGTCTAATCCTACATCTTCACCTTCATCAATCAGGTCGTTTAAATTCTTGTCTTCAGTATCGAGTTTGTTATTGGGGATTACATCCTCTGAAATTCTTCCCAAATCGATGTACATTTTCCCATCTGATGAAACTCTGTCAGGTCGTATCCAAAACTCAATATATTCAATATTTTGTTCGACAAGATTACTCGTCGTGGAGGAGAGTAATTTCATCATTCCTCCCCAATTGTTCTCCCTAACAGAAAGATCAGGATTATAGCTAAACTCACCTCTCGTATTTGGCGAGTAAATCAAATCAAGAACCGTTACTTGATCTTCTCCACGAGCAACAGATTTTTGCGGCCAAATTTCCTTTACACTAACATTACTTGGTAATTCATTATACCAGTATGTTTTTGCCTTAAAGTTCATCTTAGTAGAATCGGGAATATCGCCAAGCCTTTGGATAGTTTTGGGAGGACTTAAATTTTTCCAACCAGTATAATGTACGCCCACCGAAAGAGTTTGCTTTGATCCTTCAAAATCATCGATGTATGCTACACTTTCACTATTATCACTTACGATTGCACTTTTCTTGGTATTTGGATCGGGATTGATATATGCCGCTTCACCCCGCCACGAAAATGAGGACATTTCACGCGTAGAAATTACGTTGCTAAGAAGCTTTGTGAGGAAGGGAAGATCGGCACTTGTTTGAGCATCAATTCCATAAATTGAATTCTGTAATGGTTCCTCACCGATTCGGACTTTGTCGCTTAACGTCTGCTGATTCAAAT
This sequence comes from Bacteroidota bacterium, assembly GCA_018828505.1. Taxonomy (GTDB): domain Bacteria; phylum Bacteroidota; class Ignavibacteria; order Ch128b; family Ch128b; genus JAHJVF01. The sequence goes on from JAHJVF010000459.1 coordinate 5,907, forward strand.
TCAACATTGAAAAACCTAAAAAGGTTTTATTAGAGAACTTAACTTCTCCTCTCAAACCTATTAATGATTTTGCCGCAAGTTGAAATAAGGTATTTTCTTCGTACGTGATTCTAAGGTCGGCGCTTGGAAGTAGAGCTTGCTCATTTCGAATTATCAACTGCCCGGTATTATAGTCCATAATGTAGTCGACATTCGGCTTTAAGTCTCCTCCACCGAGTTTAACGCGAACGCTTCCTTCAACAATGTTAAATCCGAGATTATAGGAATTCCGTGAACTTCCTTTTGATTGTCCAATTAAAATAAATTTATCTTTCTCTCTATCCTGCTTTGCAAAAACAGAAAGTGTGTCATAGACTTTAAGATAAGCCAAAGTGTCCGATAAGCTTGAGGGTAAATTTCTTCCGAATGGTTGGAGCACTGGAAAGATAATTTCTCCAGTGGCAAGGTTAATGGTTTTACCGGGTAAAAAATCAAATTTGCCATCAGGTCGAGCATTTTTTGAGTCATCAATCAAATCCAACCCAAAGGCATTCAAAAATTTAACACCTCCGATATCATTTTTTGCGTCTTCTAATATAATCCCATATTTAATATCAAATTCAAAACCATCTTCCTTAATATCACGCACACCTAATGGATAAATATTCCGGAGCTGAAGTTTCCATGCAGTGCGAAATTGTGGTTGAAGATTCTGTGGTTTAATTAATTTGAGAATCACTTTGGCGGTATCTAAAGTTTCCCTAACAAATTCTCCAAAATGAACATCATTGTCAGCACCTGATTCCCCTTCGATTATGTAGGCTACAGCAATTGCATCAGTTTCATTTATTTGTGTTCTGAAAGAAATGTAACCTGTTGCCTCATGCACAATATACTCAGAAGGTTCAAGCTTGATGAACCTGCCTGCTTCATTTCTTCCAGGAGTTACACTCACTTCCCCACGAAGCGAAGCAGGATATTTAGCTGTTTTTGATCGTGATGGTAGATCGATATATGCGTTTACCAGTCTCTCTTTCGGATTGACAATTCCCGTTACTGTTTTCCAAACTTCTATATCTTTGACGCGGTAAAATGGATTTTCAAGCGGTGTTGCATTACCGTAGTACTTATTAAAAATATTTAAATCTCTGGAAGTATCGGCATAAACTGAATCGAGAAAGTAATGTGTGGTTGAGTAGTCATAAACTCTCTTTTGAAATGTTTGACCTTCGGCTCCTCCGCTGAGACTTTTTTCTTTAATTTCACCTTTTTTCTGACTAGCAATTGCTGTCAGCATCAACGGACCAAATTGAAATCTCGATTTGATTCCGAATAACGCCTCTCCTCCACCGACAAGTGGTGAAGTCTGCAGCGAAACATTACCAGCCTCAACACTCTGAACGATCTCATCAGCATAACCTGTATAACGAATCTTAAGCTGGTTTTCGTACTCGAATGTGTTTTGTGTGTTCCAGTCGGCGGTAATATTGAGTTTATCGCCAATCGTTCCGCTGATATTGATTTGAACATCCTGTTTGAAATCAGGTTCGTTACGAACGTTACCGAGCCGCGAAGCAGTTATTCCTTCAGTGCTTTCATTACGCCATGCACCACGAATATCGACAGCACCGCTGATCCGTAAATTTATTTTTGGAGGTCCAAAAATACTTAATACCGGATTAGAAGGAATTGGTATATCAATATTTGTAATTGAAGCAAAAATATCAGCAAGCTCTTTTTTACCGAGCTTTGCCTCATACTTATATGCAAGGTCTGCCCAATTCTTTCTGTCTATGTATGCCAGCCGAAGTTGAATATAATCATCGAGGGGAATAACCAGCCTGGTTTTATAATCCTTTCCATCAATAGTTTCTTTGATCTCAACGAACTTACCTGTAGAATCCAATTTCACAGTCCGTACAATGCTCGCCTCGGGTGGAGCCAAGAATAGAGAATGTTTCCTTTTCTTAAATAAGGGGACCGTAATTGGATCTTTTCTCAGATGCTGAAAATGTTTTAACCGCGCAGTTGAATCCAGAGCAAGTGTATCAGCTTTCAAAATCGAATCAAGAATTGCTGCAGAATCCAAAACTGCGAATGCCGAATCGCTTAAGAAAACGCTGTCACTACCAATTTCAAATTCTCCTTCGTGCGATTCGATTTCATTTTGGTCTTGATCCGTTTGAATCTCTTTTTCATTGTCGTTTGTATCGGGAACGGCGGTATTCATTAAACCGGGTAGATAAATTCCATCGATCGAGCTTAACTGGTTTGTTTCTGATGATGCAGGGTCGGATGTGAGATTAAGATTTTTTGCCGATAAGCTTTCGATATTCATCTCATAGAGAATCGCATCGAAAAGAAGATATTTGTCGTAAAGTTCTTCCTGATCGGATTTAAAAATAAAACCCATAGCAAGGAAACTTGCTGACAAAACAAAAATGACTGGAAGATGTAATATTAACTTCTTCAAAAGTATCTTATGCTGTTAACTAACTTTTTAAATACAAAAATCTATCGTAGAGAGTTTGCGATAAGATACTCCGTAGTTTGTGTGGGAAGTGATTGGCTGATTAATTGGATCAGTATTTTAATTTCAAGAACCATTCTATTATATAAATTTAATTTCAAAGCAAATTTACGATTTTTTAATTAAACAGTTCCAAATTTCTCTGAGATTGATCCTTAACGAGACATTAAGTCTTCTGATAAAACTGGGACTTCCAATTTTTCTATCACTGCATTATTATCGACAATTAAGGAGGTAAGTTTATTGCCATAGGCACAACCTGTATCAATAAAGTACATGTTATGTTTTTTATCGAACAGGACTTCAAACTTCCTACTGTGCCCAACGATTTGAAGCTTTTCCAACTCTAAAAAATTACTCCTAACCCAGATCACTGATGTCTCAGATTCTAGATCTTGGTTTAAAGTTTGATGAATAAAATCATCGTATGAGCCATCAAGCTTGAAATCAGAAAAATATTTTTGATATTTTTTCGAAATACCTGCATGACTAATGAAGCAATCTGGAGTATTATAAAAGAGCTTTAGCTTTTCAATGTAATCAAGATGTGGTTCAAGTCTCATCGGTTGATTTTTGTACGAATTTAATGTTGAAAGATGTCCATTATACAACCATGATCGTGCCATAACAGAAGATGGATCACGAAAGTATGATAAAAACATCAAATCATGATTCCCGAGACAGCATTTGAGTCTCTTTTCTAAGCAAAAATCTATGGTCTCGGCAGAAAAATTTCCGCGGTCGACTAAATCGCCGACACAATAGACTTCTGCATCCGGGTATTTATTTTTTGTTTGATTATAAAGTTCAGCGAGTGTATTCACACATCCATGAACATCACTAATTACAGCGACCATTAAATGTAATTATTTTGTTTTGCGAAATGTTTTAGCTCATCACGAAAATCCGGATGAGCAATGTTAATCATTTCATTTACTCTTTCACGTATCGACTTACCGTGCAATTGGGCAACACCATTTTCAGTAACTACATAATGAACATCTGCACGATTTGTTACCACACCTGCACCTGGCTTCAATGTAGTAACAATTCTGGAAATTTTAAAATCTTTTGTCGACGAAGGAAGAGCGATTATAGGTTTTCCGCCATCTGAGCGAGAAGCACCGCGAATGAAATCGACCTGTCCGCCAAAACCACTGTAGAGCTTTGTTCCAAACGAATCCGAGCAGACTTGTCCGGTAATATCTACTTCGATAGCTGAATTGATTGCTACCATTTTATGATTTTGAGCAATCACAAACGGATCATTTACGTATTCCTGCGGATGGAACTCGATCGATGGATTATTATCAATGTAATCATAAAGCTTTTTTGTTCCGAGAACAAATCCCGCGATCGTTTTTCCTGCATGAAGTTTCTTTTTACGATTGGTAATGATTCCGCGATTTACAAGTTCAATAATTCCATCAGAGAACATTTCGGAGTGAATTCCAAGATCATTTTTCGTATCGAGAAATTTCATTACTGAATCGGGAATTATTCCTATTCCCATTTGAAGGGTTGAACCATCTTCTATCAGTTCGGCGATGTTTCTTCCAATCTGAGTATAAACGTTTTGCATTTGAGGAGTTAGGTCACCCTTTTCCTGCGGTAATTCTGTAATGGGTTCATCTACCTCAACTATGTAATTGATTTTATTAATATGAATGAAACTATCGCCTAAGGCACGAGGCATATTCGGATTTACCTGTGCAATAATTGTCTGTGAATTTTCCGCTGCGGTTTTGATAATCCCAACTTCAACACCGTAGCTGCAGAATCCATGTTCATCGGGGGGAGATAAATGTACAAATGCAAAATCGGGTTTGATTGCTCCCTTCGAAAATAATAAAGGATACTCGTATAAATAAATCGGTGAGAAATCTGCCCTTCCATCATTAACTGCTTTTCTTGCAGAGGCTCCCATAAAAAAAGAATTATGAATGAAGTGTTTTTCCATTCCCGGATTCAAATATGGAATATCACCGACAGTTAATGCATGCAATATGGAAACATTCTCTAATTCATCTTTCCGGTTGACTAAAGCATTGATCAAGTTCATCGGGAAAGCACAATTCCCGTGCATTACTATTTTATCACCAGATTTTACTATTTGAACAGCTTCATCAGCAGTTCTTAATTTCGATTTATAATTCGAAAGCCAAAAGTACGATTTCGTTTTCGTCGATTCAGAGATTTCCTGTACCATTCTTATCCTTAATTCTTTGAGAAGAGATGAATTCTTCGATATTCTAAATTAAAAAGTTCAGCCAATGCTTCGTTAGTACAGCTTCCGTTATGCGTACAAACTCCGCTTACCAATCCAACATTTGATTTCATAGCTCCCTCGATACCGAGATCAGCGATCTGCTGAACGTAATCAACAATAATATTATTCAATCCATAGCTCGCTGTACGGGGAACAATCGCCGGTATATTCGGGACACAATAATGAATAACGTTATGCATAATGTAAACCGGATTTGAGATTGTTGTCGGACGGCTAGTTTCTATACAACCACCCTGATCAATCGATACATCTATGATAACCGCACCGGGTTTCATTGATTTGACCATCGCTTCGGTAACTACATGAGGTGCTTTTTCCCCCTTAATAAGAACTGCACCAATCAGAACATCGGCAAATTTAACGCCTCGCTCAATTGTATAAGGATTCATAACAACAGTAGTGACCTGTTTACCTAAAAGTTCTTCAACACGTTTTAGTTTTTGTATATCTTTATCAAGAATTACAACTTGCGCTCCGAGACCAGTTGCCGCCAGGGCTGCATTAATTCCAACTGTTCCGGCTCCAAGAATAACGACTGCAGCAGGGGCAACACCAGCAATTCCTCCAAGCAGCACACCGCGGCTAACATCGAAATTGTTTTCAAGAAATCTTGCGGCAATCTGTATCGACATTTGGCCGGCAATCTCACTCATAGCACCTAATATCGGAAGATGACCTTCTTCATTTTCTACAAGTTCAAAACCAATTGATGTTATTTTTTTCTCAAGGAAAATTTCTACCAGCTTTTTCCTCATGAAAAGATGAAGTGCAGAAAAAACAATTTGTTCAGGATTCAGCAGTGCAGCTTCTTCATCAGTGAAAGGAGCAACCTTAAGTACCAGCTCCGAACGATTAATTGCTTCTTCCATTGAGTAGACTATTTTAGCACCCACTTTTTCAAATTCATCATTAGTGAATTTACTCTGAAGTCCTGCATCTTTTTCTACAAAAATCGAATGTCCTTTTTCGACGAGTGTATGAACTCCTGCGGGAGTTAGTGCAATTCGTTTATCTTCAAAACGAGTCTCTTTTAAAATTCCTATTCGCATAATATTATAGTTTTTGTTGGAAGCTACGATGTCAATTTAACCAAATTTTTTATTGAATTAAAGAAAGTTGGGAAATATGATTTTCGATGTGCTTTAGACATTCTAAAGATTAATAATTTACAGAAGTTACGCAAAATCGTGTAGAACGCTGCAAAAAGCTTAATCCGTCAACTGACGGATTGTTTAGGATTTCGAATTTTGGTATTAGTTTTTCCAATATGCGTAACTTTTGTAATTTACTGTAATGGTCATTGAGAATTTATCAAATACAAACCCGCTTGCCTCTTTTGAATTCAATAACTATTATTGCCCATGATAATAATATTGGGGAAGGTATAAAAATAAATGATTTTTTACGTCCACTTTTCAGCGAAATCGAAACCAATCTACACCGACTTTAAAAACTCGCTAAAACATAGTGCGGCAAGCCGCAATGGAAGATGTTTGATGGAATATGGAAAATGGTAAAAACATCCTAAAATATTTTGGCATAAAAAACAAAAAGTTACATGCCAATACTATATATATCAATAATTTTAAATATTGACTATGCTTAAGAACAAATCATCAAGTGGAACGGAACAAAGCTTAGAACAGAAACTCTGGAAAGCCGCCGATAAGCTCCGCAAAAACATGGATGCAGCTGAGTACAAGCACGTTGTATTAGGTTTGATATTCCTAAAATACATTTCCGATGCTCACGAAGAGCTTTATCAAAAATTACTTGAGCAAAAAAGCGAAGGAGCCGATCCCGAAGACAAAAACGAATACACTGCTGAAAAAGTTTTTTATGTTCCACCCTCAGCAAGATGGAAATGGTTGCAAGGTCGTGCAAAGCTTCCAACAATTGGAAAAGATATCGATGACGCTATGGATGCAATCGAAAAGGATAATCGCACCTCGCTCGGCGGAGTGTTACCAAAAGTCTATGCTCAAGAAAAGTTAGACAAACAAAGTTTAGGTGGACTTGTTGATTTATTTAGTACTGCAACTTTAGGCACGAAAGAAGCTCAGAGCAAAGATATATTGGGAAAAGTATTCGAGTATTTCCTTGGTGAGTTTGCGCTCACTGAGGGTAAGAAAGGGGGACAATTCTATACTCCTTCAAGTGTTGTTAGATTATTAGTTGAAATGCTTGAACCCTATGAAGGAAGAGTATTCGATCCTTGTAATGGCAGCGGAGGAATGTTTGTGCAAAGTGAAAAGTTTATTAAATCGCACTCAGATCATTACAAACAAAAGAATGGTAAAGGATTAAATCTCAATCCTTCAGATCGTATTTCTATTTACGGACAGGAGAGCAACCAAACAACGTGGCGTTTGTGTAAAATGAATCTTGCTATTCGTGGAATTGACAGCAGTAACGTTAAGTGGAATAATGAGGGAAGTTTCTTAAATAATGCACATAAAGACCTCAAAGCAGATTATGTTCTCGCTAATCCACCGTTTAATGACAGCGATTGGAGCGGTGAATTATTGCAGAATGACGCACGGTGGAGTGTATTAGGTGAGAAATTAGTTCCTCCATCCGGAAATGCAAATTACGCATGGATCATGCACTTCCTTTACCATCTTGCACCTACGGGACAAGCGGGATTTGTTCTCTCAAAAGGTTCGCTAACATCTCAGACAAATACTGAAGGTGAAATACGGAAAGCACTTATTGAAAAAGGTTTGGTGGATTGTATCGTTAATCTTCCAACTAAACTATTTTTGAATACTCAAATTCCCGCATGTCTCTGGTTCTTAAGCCGAGATCGAAATATCTCCTCTCCCTTTGGGAGAGGCAGGGTGAGGGCTAATGAAATTCTTTTTATTGATGCTCGAAATCTTGGCTTTTTAGTAAACAGGCGTAATCGTGATTTAAGCGAAGAAGATATAAGTAAAATAGCCAGCACGTACCATAATTGGCGTGCAAAGCCCTCACCCTTTCATCCCTCTCCCAGTGGAAGAGGGAATGAGGGAGAGGGTGTTTACATAGATATTGCCGGATTCTGTAAGAGTGAAACTTTAGACAGAGTTAAGGAATTAAATTATGTTTTAACTCCAGGTAGATATGTCGGCTTACCCGATGATGAAGATGATTTTAATTTCCCGGAACGATTTACTTCATTAAAGAATGAATTAGAAAAACAACTCGCCGAAGAAGACGAATTGAACAAAAAAATTCTCGATAACCTTTCAAAAATAAAATTGAGTGAAAAATGAGTTACAGTAAAGATCAACCTTACAATGATCTACCTTTACTTCTGCCGGATGCTTCAAACTGGGAAAAGTTGAGTATCTACAAAAAACTTGCAGAAGCCCGCGCTGCATTAGCAGAACTTAAAGGACGGTTACCGATTATCCCCAATCCGCTTATGCTTATCAATACTCTTGTTTTACAAGAAGCAAAAGACAGCTCTACAATCGAAAATATTTTTACGACTAACGATAAACTTTATAAAGCTTTCTCTTCTAATGCTTCGAATACTGACCAAGCGACTAAAGAGGTATTGCGCTACAGAGAAGCTCTTTGGAATTCATTCAATCAATTACATTCTCCGGCTGATTTTTCTATTCAACTTGCCATAAATATCTTTCAATTAATAACTGAAAAAAAAGAAGAAGTTCGGACCAGTCAAGTTTATATTGGTAACCGCGAACAAGTAGTTTACACTCCACCCGATCCCGGAACTGTTCTTTTAGAAAAACTTAACAATTGGTTTGATGTTGCCCTTAATAATAAAGAGATTGACCCGCTTCTTAAAATGGCTATTCTTCATTATCAGTTCGAAGCTATTCACCCGTTTAGCGATGGCAACGGCAGAGCCGGCAGAATACTAAATGTTTTGTTGCTCTGTTTGGAAAAACTTCTCGATCTTCCGGTTCTTTATCTTTCCAAATATATCCTTGATAATAAAAATGATTACTATCGGCTTTTAAGTGAAGTTACCGAAACCAACATTTGGGAAAATTGGATTCTCTACATTCTCGATGCGGTTAAAGAAACTTCCATCCTTACCTTACAGAAAGTCAACGCTATTTTCGATAACTATAACGCTGTAATTGAAAAAGTTAAAGCGGAAGCCCGTGATATTTATTCTCATGAATTAATAGACGTAATTTTCAGTCAGCCATATTGTAAGATTTCAATTCTTCAAGACCAGAAGATTGCCTCGCGTAATACTGCTAGCAAGTATCTTAGAAAACTTGAAGAAATTGGAGTTTTAACATCTGAGACTGTTGGCAGAGAAACCCTTTATAAAAACGTCTCTTTATATGCAATACTATCCAATAGCTAAAATACACGCACAAAGAATCGTTAATTTTGTGCAATTATCTCCCAACATGCACAACGCTTGTGCATATAACCACCGTTATACACAAATAATCGCATTTATTGTGCATATAATCCCCAGCATGCACTCCGGTTGTGCATCAAAAACTTTTGAAGTCACAAATTGTGATATCAAAAATCCTTTAAGGTCACAATTTGCGACCTTAGAAATATCAGTATCGCATTTTGCGATACCATGATAATGAATGAGTATAAAATGGAAGAAGAAAAAAACAAAATAATAGTCTACGGCTCTGCAGCCATCCAGCGAAAAATCTACACAATTCGCGATGTTCAAGTAATGCTCGATAGAGATTTGGCAAATTTCTATGGAGTGGAAACCAAAGTTTTAAATCAAGCTGTAAACAGAAATATAGAACGATTCCCCGAAGATTTTATGTTCCAACTCACTAAAGATGAGCTTGAAAATTGGAAGTCACAAATTGTGACTTCCAATAAAGAGAAGATGGGACTAAGAAAACTGCCCTACGTCTTCACCGAACAAGGCGTAGCCATGCTTTCCGGAGTTCTAAGAAGTGAAACTGCAATAAGGATGAGCATCCAAATAATTAATGCTTTTGTTGCTATGCGGAAATTTATAATTAACAATGTACATCTCTTCCAAAGGATTGATACTGTGGAAAAAAGACAGCTAAAGCACGAAGTCGAAATGGATGAGAAGTTTGATAAAATTTTTAATGCGATGCAGAGAAAACAACTTGAACCCAAACAAGGTATCTTTTTTAACGGGCAAATATTTGATGCTTATAAATTTGTCGCCGGACTTATCCGTAAAGCTGAAAAGTCCATAGTTCTAATTGACAACTACATTGATGAAACAGTGCTCACTCTCTTTTCTAAAAGAAAGAAAAAGGTTGCTGTTACAATTTTTACTAAAGAAATCTACAAAGCATTATCTCTTGATATCACTAAATTTAACTCTCAGTATCAGCCAATTGATGTGAAAGTATTTAAAGACTCACACGATAGATTTATGATAATAGATAATGAAGATGTTTATCACTTCGGCGCTTCTCTTAAAGACCTTGGTAAGAAATGGTTTGCATTTTCAAAATTCGATAAGTCAGCATTTTTGATTCTAAAAAAATTGAACGATAAAAACTTATGAGTAAAAAGAGTAACGCCCCGACCGGTGAAATAATTCTTTATTCATCTGAGGATGGACAAGTTAAAGTTGAAGTCGTCTTTCAGGATGAAACTGTTTGGCTCTCGCAAAAAAAAATGGCTGAACTTTTTAATGTTGAAGTCCACACTATAAATTATCACTTAAAAGAAATTTTTAGTTCCTCTGAATTAGATGAAAAATCAGTTATTCGAAAAATTCGAATAACTGCCGCTGACGGGAAAAACTACCTCACTAACTTTTATAATCTCGATGCAATCATTGCAGTCGGCTACCGTGTAAACTCTTACCAGGCAACTCAGTTTAGAATCTGGGCTACAAAAGTTTTGCGCGAATATATCATTAAAGGATTTGCCCTTGATGATAAACGACTGAAGAACGGACTACATTTGGGTAAAGATTATTTTAATGAACTCCTTGAGCGCATACGTGAGATACGTGCTTCCGAAAGAAGATTTTACCAAAAGATAACAGATATCTATGCACAGTGCAGCATTGATTACGATCCTAAATCACCGATTACAAAAGATTTTTATGCAACCGTGCAGAATAAGCTGCATTGGGCTATAACCGGTTTTACTGCTGCGGAAATTATTGCAAAACGTGCCAATGCAAAAAAATCTTTTATGGGATTAACAAACTGGAAGAACTCTCCACAAGGAAAAATTCTTAAGTCCGATGTTTCTGTTGCAAAAAATTATTTAACCGAAGATGAGCTTAGACAGTTAAACCGCATTGTTACTATGTATCTCGATTTTGCTGAGTTGCAAGCCGAAAGACAAATAATTATGAAGATGAAAGACTGGGTACAAAAGCTCGATTCCTTTCTGAACTTTAATCAATATGAGGTATTAAGCGATGCGGGAAAAGTCTCTGCCGAAATAGCTAAACAGCTTGCAGAAGGAGAATACGATAAAATCCGTGTTGAACAAGATAAAACCTTTGAAAGCGATTTTGATAAAGCAGTGAAAAAATTGAAAAGTAAAAAGAAAAAGCAAACTCATGAGTGAGTGGAAAGGAAAAAAGTCTGAACCGGGATTTATGGGATTAAATGATTCCCCTGATTCAAAAACAAAAAAATCAAACAAATCACTTAATCAAAAAAATCATAACTTGTCCCGACTCGTCGGGAGTTCAGACAGTGAGTGGAAAGAATATAAAGTTGGTGATGTAGCTGAAGTTGTAAATGGTTATGCTTTTAAATCAGAAGATTATTCTAAATGTGGAATTCCTATTATAAATTAAAGAATTTGACGAAGAGCTTGAGCATAATGAAGAAATTGATAACAAGCAAAAAGCGAAAGCAAAATGGTCTAAGTTAGAAGCCATTGTTGGAAACAAGCACAGGATAAAAAATTTAGCGAGGGATATTGCCGATCATTTTGAGAAGAGACAAAATGTGTTTGATGGTAAAGCAATGATAATTGCGATGAGCCGGAGAATTGCTGTTGATCTTTTCAATGAAATAGTTGCCTTGAAACCGGAATGGCAAGATAATGATCTTGCTAAAGGAACAATTAAAGTTGTGATGACAGCTTCAAGCGCTGATGGTCCAGTAATGGCGAGGCATCATACAACCAAGCAGCAGCGAGGAGATTTAGCAGATAGAATGAGAGATCCTTCTGATCCATTAAAAATAGTCATTGTGATTGATATGTGGCTTACTGGTTTTGATGTTCCTTGCTTGCACACAATGTACATAGACAAACCTATGCGTGGTCATAATCTCATGCAGGCAATTGCAAGAGTCAACCGTGTTTTCAAAGATAAACCGGGCGGTTTGGTTGTTGATTATTTGGGAATTGCAACCGACTTGAAGAAGGCATTATCGTTTTATTCTGATTCCGGTGGGAAAGGTGATCCTACAGAAGACATCGGACAAGCAATTGAAGTGATGCTTGAAAAACTTGAAATAATTCAGCAGATGTTCAATGAGGAGAGTAAAACTAGGAAAGATATTTTAGTTGAAGAACCAACAGCTTATTATAAAGGAAGCTACAAGTTCAATTACAATCGTTTTTTTACCGGCACGCCACAAGAAAAACTATCAATTATTCTTCAAGCAGAAGAACATATTTTAGGATTACAAGACGGCAAGAACCGTTTCGTTAGAGAAGTAACATTATTAAGTCAGGCGTTTGCATTGTCAATGCCGCATGAAGAAGCGATGGCGATAAAAGAGGAAGTTGCTTTCTTCCAAGCTGTGAAATCAAGATTAGTAAAATTTGATAGCTCCTCTCCCTTTGGGAGAGGCGGGGTGAGGGCTTAGAAACTGCTATTAAGCAAATAGTTGATGAGGCAATTAGTTCAGATAAGGTAATAGATATATTTGAAGCAGCGGGAATCGAAAAGCCGGAGCTTTCAATTTTATCAGATGAGTTTCTTTTAGAAGTTCAGGGAATGAATCACAAAAATCTTGCTATTGAACTCTTGAAGAAAATATTGAACGATGAAATAAAATCACGGTTAAGAACTAATCTCGTTAAGAGCAAAAAGTTTTTAGAGATGTTAGAATCTGCAATCAAGAAATACCAAAACAATTTATTAACTACCGCTCAAATAATAGAAGAGCTTATACGAATTGCTAAAGAAGTTAAGGAATCTGACAAAGAAGGAGAGAAGCTTGGATTGTCAACGGAGGAAGTTGCATTTTATAATGCGCTCGAAACAAATGATAGTGCAGTAAAAGTCTTAGGTGATGAAACATTAAAAACCATTGCGAGAGAGATTGCTGATAAAGTTAAAAGGAATGCGACAATTGATTGGACAATTCGTGAAAGTGCGAGAGCAAAGCTGATGGTACTTGTTAAACGAACACTCACAAAATATGGTTATCCCCCAGATAAGCAACAAAAAGCAATTGATACTGTTCTGAAACAAGCAGAGTTGTTTGCGGACTTTATCACTTCAGACACATGATTCTATTAATTTTTATAAGAATTAATTTGAATGATGTAGAGGGATCAGAGCCAACTTCTCTAAAAAATAAAATCTACAAATTCATTACTGGTGTTAACGGTTTCTTCCCTTTCAATACATTTACAATATTTTGTGCGGCAATTTCAGCCATTTTATTGCGTGCTTCCTCTGTCGCACTTCCGATGTGAGGTAAGAGGATGATATTTTCGAATTGCTGTAATTCTTTCGTGATTTTCGGTTCAAATTCGTAAACATCCAAACCAGCGGAGAAAAGTTTTTTGGATTTCAGAGCTTGAACCAATGCTCTCTCATCAATAACTTCGCCGCGGGAAGTATTAATCAATACAGCATCCTGTTTCATCAACGCGAATTTCTTTTTATCTATCAAATGATAGGTTTTTGGTGTAAGCGGAGTGTGGATCGAAATGAAGTCACAAATTCTCAGCAATCCATCAAGTGAAAGATATTTTGCTTTCAGCTCCATTTCGAGCGGAAGATCGCGTTCAAGATTGTTGTAGAAAATTTTCAATCCAAAACCGGCAGCACGTGTAGCTACGGCTTTCCCTATCCTGCCTGTTCCAATAATTCCTAAATTTTTCCCATGAAGCTCTTTACCAAGCATCAAATCTGACTGCCAGGATTTGAATTTACCTTTTCGTGTGAAAATATCTGCTTCACGGAATTTTCTCGCACAAGCGATTAGCAAACCGAGTGTTAAATCAGCGGTTGCATTTGTTAAAATGTCGGGAGTATTAGTCACCCAAATATTTTTCTTGGATGCATATAGAAAATCAATGTTGTTATATCCAACAGCATAGTTAGAAATGATTTTCAGTTTCGGCAGATTATTGATAATTGATGAATCTATTTTGTTAATCAAAAGAGAAAGGATCGCATCACAATCTTTTGCTTTCCTAATCAACTCTGATTTTGAAATAGGTAAATATGAGTCGTGTTGAACTACCTGAACTTTGTTTTTCTTAAAGATATCAATCCCAGCTTTGGGAATGATTGCTGTTACAAATACTTTATTCATGATGCCAACCCCCGACAATTCAGAATCAAATTGCTTTTCATTAGTTTCTGACCGCGTTACTTTTTGATCTCAGAATAAAGATTAACGAATAACGATGTATGATTTATTTTTTATCCATCCAAATTTCTTTGCGCTGTTTCAACGCTCTTCACAAATATAGATATCAGCTCATTATTTTCTTTCATTGTTGATAGTATTTTATTTTCCAATCCGTCAGTTGACGGATAAAGTTTTGATTTGTAAATAATCTTTAAACAGACCCGCCAAAGGGCGGGATTCTCTTAATTCTTTAAGTACAATTTTAATCTTGTTCACCCCGTTAGATATTTCGTTTCTAATATTGTCTTCTATCAATTTATTAATTATCTAACGGGGTAAAATAAAGTCCTTTCTTGATTCACCACTTTGTGCTTCTCCATAGTTTAATGCTGGCGAAGTGCCTGAACGAACTAATTGACTGGATAAATGATTTGCAGCTTTTGTGTTAGGAAGATCATTGACTATTTCAATAATCAATACAGCAAAATTTATTAGTCTTTCTTCTAGTTCGTGCTTGTCCATTTTTTCCCCTCTTAAATCAAAAATCGTTAATCTGTATTCTCAAATCAATTTACACTTATTTTATTCTATCTGTTTTTTTAACTAAATAAAAGATTCACAATAAATGTCGCTCCTATAATACCGGCGACATCAGCCATTAACCCGACAGGAAGAGCATAACGAGTTTTTTGAATATTCACCGCCCCGAAGTATACCGCCAAAACATAAAAAGTCGTTTCAGTACTTCCAAAAAATGTGGAGACCAAAATTCCAAGCAATGAATCCGGACCGTGAACTTTAATGATCTCTGTCATTATTCCAAGCGAACCGCTGCCGGATAAAGGTCGCATCAAAGCCATTGGAAGTGCTTCAGCAGGCATTCCAATCAGATTGGTAGCTGGTGTTAAAATATAAATAAGAAAATCCATCGCACCTCCTGAGCGGAAAATCCCGATTGCAGCAAGCATCGCAACAAGATAAGGAATGATCCTAACAGCAACGTTGAATCCTTCCTTCGCTCCTTCAACAAATTTTTCATAGACCTTTACTTTTTTTACAAAACCAAAAGTCAAGAACGAAAAAATCAAAAGGGGAATCGCAAGTACAGAAATATATCCTATCACTAATTTGAAAGTCTCCGGATTCACAAAGCTCAAAATCGAACCAAATAAAACACTTAAACCGGTGGCAAATATCATAACCGCAAGTAGAACAATTCCGAAGAATATACTTAATCCTTTAATATGACTTCTTATCCAGCTCGAAAATCCTTCGTTAAACGATGAGATATTTTCAAAAATCTTTGCTGCGGTAACACCGACTAATGTTGCGCACGACGCGCCAAATATCGATGTACCGATTATTATTGCAGGATCACTCGAACCAGAGGCGGCACGAATTGCAATTGCTGTCGCAGGAATCAAAGTCAATCCTGCCGTATTCACTGCCAAAAACATACACATAGCATTCGTTGCTGTATCTTTGTTCGGATTAAGTGTATTTAAATCCTCCATTGCTTTTAATCCAAAGGGAGTTGCAGCATTGCTCAAGCCAAGCATGTTTGCTGAAATATTCATTATCATCGAGCCCATAGCAGGGTGTTCCTGCGGTACCCCAGGAAACAAAAACTTTGTTATTGGCCTGACTGCTCGTGCAATAAGTCGAATTAGTCCAGCTTCTTCTGCAACTTTCATCACTCCAAGCCACAAAGCCATTATTCCAATTAAACCGAAGGCAATTTGTACGGCGACATTTACAATGTCCAAAACGCCGTTAGTAACATTTTTCATCTTTACAAAACCTACTTCTTCAAAAGTAATCTGAAGCTTGAACGATCCATCTTCCATTTGTTGGAAGTTAAAATTTCCAGTAAGATCATTTTTCTCACCTGAAGCTTTTGCCATTGTCTTCCAGATTTCAGGCACTGCATCATTGATTAAAAAATAGATTGACCCAAGCTTATTATCTGCGAGTGAAAGCTTTGCAGCAACATCAATATTTTCTTTACACTCAACACCATAAAATTCAGCAAATGATTTCGCCTCAATCTTCAAAGTTCCACTGACGGTTCCTTTTTGAATACTTGAGATATCTCCTGAAGGATAAAATTCGGCTTCGAGCGATTCTTTATTTCGATACTTGTTTGAAGTGGAATCAGAAACGTCAAAATATAATGCAACTCCAATACCGAGAATTATCAGAGCGATCCAAACATAGTTTAGCATTGGTTAAAACCTTTCAAGAGTGAAGAGTGTAGAGTGTAGAATGAAGTGTGTAGAGTTTAAAACGTATAGTTCAGAATTTTGAATCCGGCTTTTATTTGATAACACTTTATTAATTATCAATTCTTCTTTGTAAATTTTTAATTTGTTACGATGAATTTTTTTCGAAATGGGAAAGAGTGATTTCCATTTATATTTTTTATGATAGCATTTAACTCGTGCTCGCCAGGCGGTAATGGACTTTTTGGAGAAACTATCAATAACTTTTGATTATTCTCATTCGCAAATATGAAATATGCAGGCTCTTTATTTATCTGGGCAATGCAGAAACTCGAATCGATTCCTTTATTTTGATCATCAATAAAAATTTTGAGTTGCGGGTCGGATGTCGTGTATTCCAAATTATCTATAGAAGCTAATCTCACGATTCCCTGCCGCAAATATTTTCCAAGTCCGCGGAAAATTCCCCATGCTTGTATCTGATTGAACTCATCGACAATGAGACGCTGCTCTTCATATTCACTTGTGTGAAAGGCACATTCGACCAAGACTCTCGGGATAATTGTTTTTCTCAGTACGGAAAATCCTGCTCCCGGATAAATCCAATAATCAGAATAAGTACCATCGAAAGAACCCAACCCACCGCTGTTTCCCATCGAATACGCAAGATCTCGCTGAATATATTTAGCAATGTCGTGATTGCATGGTTCGAATTCATAATCTTTCTGAGTCGCATGATAATAAGTTGAAGTGTAATTCGTAAAAATATCCCCTGCACGTCCGGGAGCATTGTGATGAATGGAAATAAAGATGTCTGCACCGGATTCGTTCGCCATTTTGGAGCGATCGTCAAGCGATATTAAAGTATCAAAATCACGCGACATGATCACATTCGCACCTGCACGCTGTAAGTAATCACGAAGATAGAGACCAACCTTCAAATTCAGATCAGCTTCAATTGCCAATCCTTTTGGACCTTTATTTCTTCTGTCAGTTCCGCCATGTCCGGGATCAATAAAAATAGTATAACCTTTGTAGAACATAGAGTAAGAACTGATTGTCGAATCCTGGTTTTCCTTTGGATGCCAGTCGAAAGGTTTTACATAGTAAATATTTTGAACTACTGTTGTAGAACAACCGACAATAAATAAAATTGAGAAAAGAGAAATGACGGGGAGGATAATTTTTCTAAGCATTTTTCAATTTGTATAGTATAGTATTGTGAACAATATTTTTGTTTTTTATGTCAAAATATTTTAGGAGGTTTTTACCATTTTCCATATTCCATCAAACATCTTCCATTGCGGCTTGCCGCACTATGTTTATTAAAAGTGATTGCGGATTTATTGCAGATATATCTTTTGTGGAAAGCAAAATTTTGTCAGAGATATTTTGAAGGATCGAAGTGAGCAAACTCTGTCTTGATTCGTTGTTCAGAAATTTTGCATCACGGTAAAATGCTTTTAATAGATTCAACTCCAATGGGCTGAGTTCTACACTCATTTCGTTTTGAAGCTCGGGATCAATAAACTTTCTGTCTGCATTATCAATTACAGATTTAATTTTTTTCGGAACAGAAGTTATTTCCGTATTTGAAAAATGATCGGAGAATTTCTTTTTGAAAGCTATAAAAAGGTACAACTCATTCAGAACAAATAAAGGTGGAATGAACAGGACTACTTTTGTCAGACTTCGAATTAAAAGTTGAATGAGACCTAGCAAACTTCCATAGTTTGAAACAATTTTAATATTTAAGAAATACTTACCGAGAGTGAATCCCTTGGTTAAATACTCAGCGATGAAAAAATAAATTTGAAAAAGGATTACGTAGAGTATTACTGTAATTGGATAAATCGAATCTTCAAACGGATCGAGCCAGCCATAGATAAATTGGGAATAAATGAGAACGAAGAGAAAGGAAAAAAGTGCAATA
>JAHJVF010000460.1 GCA_018828505.1 Bacteroidota bacterium
TTACAACTGAACAAGAAAATGAAAATGATAACTAACTTGATAAATATTCTTTGATGTATTTGAGAATACTCAGGGGAGTTAATTAGATTCATCAGTTTATTCTAATCGGAAAAAGTTATGAATCGAAGCTTGTGGGCACAGCCTATTCATTAAAACTACTAATTGCTGTTTGAAGATCATCATAAACTTTGAAGATCTTGTTCATTCTTGTCAGCTCAAGAGAGGATTTAACGTTAGGATTGCTGATTACCAATCTGATACTTCCACCCACAGCAACTAGTTTCTTCAGAGTTACAACGAGCACACCTAGAAAAGTACTATCGATGTAATCACATTCCAAAAAATCGACAAGAATTTTCTTCTCTCTTTTTTCAATTGCTTTATTTAAGAAATCCTTGAACTCATTCGCCATATAGATGCTCGTACGTGTGAGCTTAACCCCGATAATGTAGATATCCTGTGCCTTATTTTCTGTAAAGTTCACCATTTCCTCGAATGCAAAGATAAGAAATAATTTTTTTTATTCAATAGTACTTTGCTTTTTGTTTGCAAGTAAGTTCCTAACACTAAAAATTCAAAATGAGTTCGGGCAAAAGTTCTTCCAACTGCAATCAAAATGTGTTATTTTTCTTACATGATAAGAAAAATAAACATTGCCATTGTGCTTCTTGTTGGGCTTTTATTCCAAACAGCGTCCTCTCAATCGGATACGTCAATAGTGTTTTCCGAAATAATGTTTTATCCTGTTACCACTTTTTCAAATAATGAATTTATTGAACTTTTTAATACAAGTTATACTGACACAATAAATCTTTCCGGTTGGAAAATACGTTATGCCACCTCTACTCCTGACAATATTACTGATGCCGGATCGGGACTAAAGTTAGCTCCAAGACAATTCGCAATTATTTTCGAAGCTGATTACACAGGCGGTTACACGGTGCCTCCAAAATCACTCGTCCTAAAAATTAATGATAATTCATTCGGAACATCAGGAATGGCAAACACCGAAGCAAGAGAATTGAAGTTAATCAATTCAAAGGGTGATACTACCGCATCATATACATATTCAGTTCCGAACACTACCGGTTACTCTGACGAAAAAATTATTATGATCGCAAATAATTTGGCAACTAACTGGGCGAATAGTCTTGTTATTAACGGTACGCCAGGAGGAGCAAACAGCGTATCACCTAAGGAATATGATCTCGCTGTGACTTCAATAAGATTTTCCCCTCGAGCTCCAGTCTTAAATGATACGATTTCAGTAAGTGCGATGATTAAAAATCTTGGTTTGAATGCTGCACAGAATTTTAATGTAAAATTTTCTTACGACCTCAACGGAGACTCAATTCCTGATGTTAATCTACCTGCAGTTCCCATTACGAATTTAAATTCAAAAGATTCTCTTCTTGTGAGTGCCCCTCAAAAAATAAATAAAATCTTAAACCGCGTAGTTGCATTCTGTTCAATTGAATTCGGGCAGGATGAAAATTTATCTAATAATAATCTCTCTGTCTCTATTGAACCTGGGCTTGCCCAGTCATCAATTCTTATCAATGAATTTATGTTCGACCCTTTTACCGGCGAGCCCGAATGGATCGAGCTTTACAACAATACTGAAGGAACTATCAACTTAAAAAATTGGAAGATATCCGACGTTCTCGCCTCTCCGACAATTGCGACTATCACAAGTTCTGACTTTAACTTTACCCCAAAATCTTATTTGGTAATTACAACAGATACTAATACGATAAAAAACTTTTATAGTAATATTCCCTCTCGTTTGCTTAGAGTTAGCATTCCTGCACTTAATAACGACAAGGACGGGGTTGTCCTTTATGATCACCGTGGGGCGGTCATTGATTCCGTTTTTTATCTTTCAAGCTGGGGAATAAAAGGAAACTCATTGGAAAGAATTAGTTTATCAGAAAGTTCAACCAAGCAATCGAATTGGGTCGCATCATTTGCAGACAGCGGTGGAACACCCGGTCAGGAAAACAGCGCCAAGGATGCAAAAAATTATCCAAGAAATTCTTTTGTGGTTAATGAAATTATGTACGACCAGCTTAGCGGACTTTCAGAGTATGTGGAGTTTTTGAATACGACTTCAGATACGATAAACATTGCAGGATGGCGGTACATTGAAAACGGAGGATTAACTTTAACGCTATCCAGCAAACTCAAAAAAATTCCACCGGGTGGATTTGTGATACTATCCGCCGATTCATCAAACTTGAAACATTTTACATACTTAATAGAATCGTCTCCTGACTATCACATTGCGATTGCCAACCGAAGCGATTTAAGTTTATCGAACACTGAAGATATGGTGAAGCTCATTGATTTGTTTGGGAATACAATTGACAGTGTTTTCTATAACAATAAGTGGCATAACTCTGAAATCGAAGACACAAAAGGTCGGTCTCTCGAAAGAATTAATCCATTGCTTTTATCTAACGATTCGAAAAACTGGAGCACTTCTGTAAATAAACTTGGCGGAACTCCCGGCAAGCAAAATAGTATTTTCACAAGAACACTCCCTTCACAATCGTCTTTGGACATTTCACCAAATCCATTTTCTCCCGATAACGATGGATTTGAAGATTTCACGATACTCACTTACAAACTATCTCAACAAACTGCTTCAATTAGAATACGGATTTATGACAGTCAGGGTAGACTTGTGAGAACACTCGCAGACAATTCACCAAGCGGTGCAGAAGGATCGATAGTTTTTAATGGCTTAGATGAAAATAAACAGCCGTTGAGGATTGGGATTTACATCGCACTTCTTGAAGCGGTAAATCAGAACAATGGTGTTGTGGATAAAGTTAAAAAAGCTTTGGTTGTTGCAAGAAAGTTGAAGTGAAATTTGTCAATATCTTTATTTCACATTTAGAATTGGAAATTAACTTGTGGTTCCGTAGGTTCCTCTAAAAAGGAATTACAAAACGTCACTAAAAGTAGAACAAATACTTGATAACTTCTTATTTGCAGAATTAGAACCATTCATTTATACAACCGGGGCTAAACTTGTTCCTCTAGAGATACAGAGGGAAAATAAAAGTCGATTTGTTTGGGTCGTTGATGAATTTGACGACGATACATATTTTGATGGAAATTTGTGTTCGCCAAATATTTATGCCGACAAAATTGAAACCCTCATGAATAAATCTTGAAAGCAGAAAGAAGAATAAATGACACTAAAAACACTCACGCTATCTTACATAAAGAAGAAGAAATGTAGATTGCAAATGGTAGTAATGTCTTTGGCACTAAAATACACAAAGTTTTTGTTAATGCATGTTATAAGAGATCTTCCCGATTTATGGCAAAGCTATTACGTTATGATCGAGAGTGAGTTTTTAGAATTACAAAATAAATTTACATAATGCCTTACATTTATAAAGTTGTAAAAATTTTAAATATATTTGGTTAGCATTTATGTCTAAACTCGCACTTGTTTTCATTTTCTTTTATCATTCAATCGTCATTTCACAGACAATTACCTTCCCAAGCGATTGGCTTTTCAAATTAGGAGATGATCCTAATTATAAGTCAACATACCTCGATGATTCAAATTGGGATAATATTAAAGTTCCGACACATTGGGAAAATGAAGGTTACGAAAACTACGATGGATTTGCCTGGTATCGATTACGTTTCTCCTTAGATAAAAAAGATGTTCAGAATGAATTTTATCTTCTCGCCGGAAAAATTGATGATGTTGATGAAACTTATTTAAATGGTAAGCGGATTGGAGCCACCGGTAAGTTTCCACCACAAGCACAATCTGCTTGGAATCAGCAAAGGGCTTATCAAATTCCTAAAGGACTGTTAAAAGAAAATAATGTGCTTGCGATAAGAGTTTACGATATGGGTGCACCCGGTGGAATTCATTCAGGTGTATTGGGAATTTTCGGAAAGAACTCTTATGAAAAAGAGTTGAATCTCGGACCCGGACCGAAAAAATCATTTTACCAATTAGTTACTTCTAATGGATTAATTGCTGCAGTTTACAATGAGAAGCAGAAACTGATTGAAAATGTTTATCCGCACATATTTGCTGCCTATGATTCGGCAAAGAAAGTTAAACCTTTTATTAAAAATTTAAAGTTGTTAATTGACGATTCTCCCATCTCAACAAAATATGAACTCAACTCACATATTATCTTAGTCAAATACAAATACTTTGATGTAAGATATCTTTCATCATTTACTGAAGACAATAAAATTTTTTACGTCCAAGTTATCGGAAAGGATGAAAACATTGAAAATATCAATGTTGATTTTTCACCCGTTGAAACCGAGATCATCTCGGAAGAGATAATTAGAAAAAACGATGATGGAGAAATCGAAAAGTATTTTCTTTTCTCATTCAACGACTCTCTTCATAATAATTCGAAAAATCTGCTGTATGCAAAATCAAAAATCCTTTCATCAATTAATTTGATTAAGGAAGAATTAAAATTTTCCAAAGATTTATTTTCTCTTTCAAATATTCCGAAAGAGTTAAACAAAGATGAAAGAAATTTATTCGAGCAATCGATTACTGTTCTAAAAATGGCGCAAGTCTCTCAAAATGAAATCTTTGAAAAATCACGAGGACAAATTCTCGCCTCACTTCCTCCTGGAATGTGGAACATAACATGGATCCGTGATGCAGCTTATTCAATTTATGTATTAATTAAGCTCGGACTTTTTGACGAGGCAAAAAATGCTCTTAAATTTTTCTTAAATGCAGAAGCTGGTTCATATAAAAATTATATTCATACTGATGGACTAGACTATGGCATTGGTGAAAATTATAAAATCTCTGTCTGCAGATATTTTGGTATGGGTGTTGAAGAATCAGATTTCAATGAAAATGGCCCAAATATCGAATTGGACGGTTTCGGGCTTTTTCTTTGGGTTTTTTGTGAATACATAAAACTAAGCGGGGACGAAGAATTCTTCAATGAGCATTTCAATATTATTAAAAATGAAGTCGCAGATGCAATTGTAAACTCAATCCAAAAAAACAATTTAATCAGAAAAGATTCCGGGCCGTGGGAACGTCATCTACCCGGAAAACAGTTCGCTTATACTTCAATAGTCTGTGCCAAAGGATTAAAATCATTTGCTGAGCTTATTGAAGAAAAAAATCAAAATGATTTAAAAAAATATTCCTCCGCTTATGAAAGATTGATTGACGGGATAAAAACTAATCTCACTGTAAATAAGAAGTATTTAAAAGGTAATTTCGAATCTTCACGAGCCGATGAATTTGAGCATCTCGATGCCGCAACTTTCGAAGCATTTAATTTCGATTTGTTAACCGACAGATCTTTTTTTAATTCTCATTTCAAGCATTACAGCTCTAATCTCCGGTTTAAAGAAAAACAAAGAGGATTCTTCAGAGTGAATAAGGGCGACTGGTACGACAACCAGGAGTGGATATTTCTAGATTTGAGAATTGCATCGGCCCTAAATAAGTTTGGCGGATCGAAAAAAGTAATCGATCTGATTAGATGGATAACCGAGCAATCAAAATTAAATTTCAATTTGATTGCCGAGCTTTACGATGAGAAAACTTCAGCTTATGAAGGTGCGTGCCCCATGGTCGGATTTGGGGCAGGTGCATATTTGATTTATTTTTTGGAATCAGACAGAAAATGAAATTCGACGCACAATTAATTGCTAAATTCTAACCAGAAATATTTCGTAAGAAATGACATCCGCCATCCGTTAGCTAACGGAGGCGGATGTCATTTCTCATTAATTACTGAAGTTACGCAGACCTGCCGCCATGTTAATAGCTATGAAGCAGGCGGGGCGGGATGTATCGAGAGAACAGCACAAAAATTTTAAGTAAAATCAATATTGAGTTTAAATTAAAAATAGATGAGACTACTCAAAAAAGGTATATTTGAAGGATACCTGCCCGCCATATTCCCGCCTGCCTCTTCATTATGGGTTCGGCGGGCAGGTATAGCTATGAGGCAGGCGGGAATATTTGAGATTTCTCCGTCAGCTGACGGACAAAATTGAACCTAGGAATAATGAATTTGACTTTTTTAGATTCGTCTCATAGATTAAACTTTAAGAGTATAATTACCTTATTAAAAGGGAAAATTTAATAAAAACTTATAGGTGGTCTTTATGATTAAAAATTTACACAACGGAAGGAGAATGCAATACGCTATTTTAGCATTTGTCCTTGTTTTATTATTGATATTTATTTTTACATTCATCTTTTAATATTCTCCTCAGACTGATCTATGCGGGTTTTTTTATTATCAAATTATAATCCCGCTTCCGTTTCCTTTTATGTTAAACGTGCGCTTGAAAAAATTGCAGATGATTTAAAGTGCTTTAGTTCAAAAATAATAGAGGATAGCTGGATTAAATGTTCAGAAGATATTGATGTTGTTAAGCTTATTGAAAGCTATGAGAAAAAACCAGATTTTATTTTATTTGTTGAATGTAACAGCCCCCCATTTTTACTCCCCAAGAATCTTGACAAAGTTAAAATTCCAACTGCCTGGTGGGCGATCGATAATCATTTGAACTTTAGATGGCATAAGGAATATGCTAATTATTTCGATTTTGTTTTCTTTGCTCAGAAGGAATATGTTCCTTTCGCTGAACGTTATGGGTTAAAGAATGTCCGCTGGCTTCCGCTTGCATGTGACGCAGAGATTCACAAAGACTATTTAATCGAAAGAATTTATGACGTTGGTTTCGTTGGTTATTTGAACAGCAAGAGAGGAAAATTATTTTCTGAATTAAACGAACATGTTAATATAAAAAATTTTCAAGGATTGAATCCTTATGAAATGGCAAAGGTTTACAGCCAGAGTAAAATTGGAATAAATATCTGTGCTCGCGAAGACCTGAACATGCGTACATTTGAAGTAATGAGTTCCGGAGCTATGTTGTTGATGCAAAAAATTGATGCGGGAATTTTAGATTTATTTACAGAAGGGGAGCACTTTGTTTTTCATGATTTGAAAAATACTCAAGAGCAAATCAAAAGGTATTTAATAAATTCTGATGAACGAAATCGAATTGCAGAGAACGGAAAAATATTCGTTCGTCAAAATCATACATACGTGCATAGAGTTCAACAAATTTTAAACTCAATTTTTCTTTATGATTCATCTAAACAAAAAACAAATACTAGAAATTATAAATTCTATGTTCAATTGGGATTGACTTATAGTAAACTTAAACACAAAGAGACTGCCAAAAGTTTTTTCAGTCTGTCAAAGAAGAAAAATGCTTCCGGATATTATTTATACAGATTAAGATATATTTTATTTTATTGTATTGAGAAATATAACAAACTCAAAAAGGTAAGATTTTGAGCATCAATGTCAGCATAATAATCCCAACTTATAACGGTAAAGAACTATTAGATAAATACCTTCCGATAGTTTTTTACTCGTTATCGAATTTTAAAAATGATTATGAAGTCATAATTGTGGACGATGGGAGCGTCGATGGAACGGTGGAATATGTTGAAAAAAATTTTCCTCAAGTACGAATTTTATCCAACAAAATAAATCAAGGGTTTTCAAAATCATGTAATAAAGGTATTCTTGCAAGTAATTTTGAGTGGGTTTTAGTTTTAAACAACGATGCATATTTTGACCATAATTATCTCAATGAATTGATAGAACACGTAAAAGCTGATAATATTTTTTCGCTTAGCGGGACAATTTACAAA
>JAHJVF010000461.1 GCA_018828505.1 Bacteroidota bacterium
CATTCTGCACTCTACATTCTGCACTCTACATTCTGCACTCTACATTCTGCACTCTACATTCTGCACTCTACATTCTGCACTCTACATTCTGCACTCCACACTCCTCATCATCCCTTCACGCTCCCCAACGTTAATCCAGAAACCAACCACTTACTTAAAACGGTAAAAAGAACAACAACCGGAATACTCACGATCAAAGAAGCCGCAGCATAGAGTCCCCATTCCGTTGTAAGATTGGACTGGAATGATTTTAATCCGAGTGGAAGTGTGTAGAGCTTTGTGTCCTGAAGTATTTGTGCCGCTACGATATATTCCGACCATGCAGCCATAAATGAAAAGAGTGCCGTTATCACTAACGCAGGTGCGGCAAGAGGCAGAATGATCTTGTAAAATGCCTGGAAACGCGAACATCCGTCGATACGTGCGGCTTCTTCCAAACTGAATGGAATTGTATCGTAATATCCTTTCATTTGCCAGACACAAAATGGTAAAGCGGTAGAAGTATAAATGATAATTATTCCCAAATAGCTATTTAATAGCCCCAGCTCGATGAGCATTATATACATCGGGAGCAAAAGCATCGTAGCTGGAAACATTTGAGTTGTTATTATCCCGGTCATACTCAATTGCTTACCGACAAATTTAAATCTCGAAAGAGCATATCCGGCAGTTGATGCGAGAACAACTCCCGTAAAAGTTACGACAAGAGAAATAAAAGTTGAATTCCAAACCCAAAGGAGAAAATCTCTACCCGTAAAGAGTTCAATGTAAGATTTGAATGTCGCGTTGTCAGGAATGATCTCAAGTGAAGTCGAGAGGAGCTTATCTCCAGGTCGTAACGAAATGCTTAAGATATTTACTACCGGATATAATGTTCCTAAAGTAAAAACAATTAAAAACAGATAGATAAAAAAGTTAACGAGTTTGTTTTCTTTCATAATTTAATAATCCTAGCTAGTACCGTTTCAAAAAATAATCTATCATATTTATAAGGTACAAAGCACTACACAGATTTATTCCGTCAATCGACGGACAATAAAAATAATGAAAAACGAAATACTAATTATTTGAGATGTCACTAATTAACTATTCTGATCCCGACTTGTCGGGATTCCAAAACATCTCGAAAAATTAGTAACCTAATCGATGAATAATCCCACAAAGTGGCATGCCACTTAAAGGCGCTACTGCCACAGGTGGTGCATTCGCATACTCTAACCCCAGCTTTGGTGAAGTCATTGGCATAGTCACTTTCATAGGTACGACCATTTCGCACTTTGTGATAGGCTAGAGATTATTTTATAACTCCTGTAAATAACAAAAAAAATTCCGACATAGTCGGGATTATTTATTTGAAATCTCACTATAATAATCTAAGTATTCGTTGGTTGTCACGGTCGGACCTTGACAACCAAGGAAAAAGTTAACGAGTTTGTTTTCTTTCATTTACTAATAAACCGATTCTGTTGCTTTAGTTCTTTTGATGAGTGAAACGCTCATCACAAGCAAAATTAAAAATATTACCATGCTGAAAGCTGCAGCGTATCCGTATCGATAAAGATTAAAAGCCGCCTTATAAACGTACGAAACGAGAATATGCGTCTGATCCGATGGTTCTCCCGCATTACTCACAAGCCAGACAATATTCAGATTATTGAATGTCCATATAATACCAAGAGTCACTGCCGGCACGAGGACAGGCTTTATCAAGGGGAGCGTAATGCTTTTCAATTTATGAAACCACTTCGCACCTTCGATATCAGCAGCTTCATAAAGTTCGTGCGGAATGCTTTGTAACGCACCAAGCGAAATTATCATCATAAACGGAAATCCAAGCCAAATGTTTGTGAGAATTACAGCAAGAAAAGCTTCGGTCGGACTCTTTAACCATTCAACAGCAGGAAGCATTAAATATTTTGTGAAAATTAAATTAATCGAGCCGTATTCATAGTTGAACATTCCCCGCCAAGTTAATGCAACAATGTACTGCGGTATTGCCCACGGAAGAATCAATAAAGTTCTAAAAATTCCTTTGCCAGGCAGAGTCCGATTCAACATAAGTGCAAGCGTCACACCAATTACCACGTGGAAGATCACATTTGAGAATGTCCAGATTATTGTCTTAATGAAGACCGAATAAAAAACCGGCTCGGAAAAAACTTTCAAGTACTGATTGAAACCGATTATACTCCAATCACTTATGTGTCTTAAGTTCATATTAGATAAAGACAGCACGACATTGTAGAAGAAAGGATAAAAAATTACCAATCCCATAACAACTAATGCCGGCAGCACAAAGAAATAGGCAAATCGATTTTCTTTGAACGTTTTTAAGAATGACAAAAAAACTTTTCTTGAGGCGATGATTAAAATTAGGATTCCAGCGGCAAGAGCTATGAAAAAGATTTGTCCCGCTGTATCCGAAGTAACATCTTCCTGAAGTTCAGCAATTTTTTTTACAGCATTGTTTTGCATTTGAATCGCGGCTTGTTCCGGATTTATTGAACCTCCGAGAACCGCTTGATAGCTTGGACGCATTGCATCCCATATAGCCCGCATCTCGGAAATGATTGGCATCTGTTTACCGTATTCAATTTGCTTACGTGAATTCTGCAAAATCTCATCATTCAAGATGAATGGATCTTCGTAAATCTCTTTTCGTGTTGGAAATGTATTTAGTTGTTTGGCATTCTCAAGCTGATTTTCGGGAGATAGTAAAAATTCTAAAATCTTTTTAATTACCGGGAGTTTAGCTTCATTCACATTCGCATTAATTGAAAAACCTTTTGCGGAGACCATTGGTGCAGCACGCAGACCGGTTTCTTCCATAATTGGAAGTGGATAGATACCATAGTTTATTCCCGCTTTACCATAACTCGCCCACGACCAATCGCCGTTGATCAGCATTGCTGCTCTTCCCTCTTTGAAAAGCACATCAGCGATTTCATAATCCGCTTCACTCGGAATGATTTTATGTTTGTCTCTCAGATCTGCAAGGAAATTCAACCCTTTAATCATCGCAGAGGAATTGAGTGCCGGATTTAAACTGTCATCAAACACCCATCCGCCGTATCCGGTCAAAAAGGGAATGAAAAAGAATGGTTCAGTGTAATTCCAAACCAGTCCGTACTGATCTATTTTCCCGTCGTTGTTTTTGTCGAGAGTAAGTTTTTTTCCGATCTCAATTAATTCTCGATCTGTTTCCGGTGGAGTTTTGAGAAGGTCTTTATTATAAACTAAAGTTAAATGATTTCCGAGTTTATCCGCCAGCATCCATAGCTGCCCGTTGCTGTAAACTTTAGCATTCTCATTGAAATTACTTAAATACTCATTGGAAAATATTTCATCGAGTGGTTTGATGATCTTCATTACTTCGAATGGTCCGACCTGATCTTCAGGACCATAAATTAAATCAGGTCCTTGTCCACCGATCGCAGCAATAATAAACCCAGAACGAAGCTCCTCAGTCTCTTTATAAAGTTGAGCGACTTTAATTTCCGGATTCAACCTCATAAAATTATCGAGATGACGCTGAAGCACTTCCCTTTCGTCAACTCTCATTTGATGCCAAATTAATATTTCATTAAGATCGGATTTTTTACTGCATCCGGCTGTCATCAGAATAAATACGAGTAAAATAAGTTTAACCGGGGTAGTCAGCTTATAATTTTTAATATCGGTGTAAATCTGTTTGATCCGTGTCATCTGTGTCCTATTGCGTTGGATAGCACACAGATAACACTGATGCGACAAGATAACCACAGATTATTTAAGTTTTTTTCTATCGTTAGTATACACAAAGTTGAAATATGACCGTGCCGGATATTTTTTTCCTTAGCGGAGTAGAAGCTTACTTCTTTAACCGGAAAAGATTCCTTGATGAATCGTTTATCGTGCATAATTTTCCTTATCTGTGATAATCTGTCCAATCTGTGCCTGTCCCGACTTGTCGCTTTAGCGTCAACTTAACAAATAAATTTTTCATTAGAAATTAGAATAATTGTATTGTTTATAGAACAAAATAAGGGTTTTATGCCAAAGGCATGGCTTCGCCATATGTCATCCCTAAAGGGATTTTATTTGTTTTTTGTTCGTTTTTTCTACAAATATATCATCC
>JAHJVF010000462.1 GCA_018828505.1 Bacteroidota bacterium
CGTTTGATTATTGGTTTTTGAATTTAGTATTTTGAATTTGTTTAGGATTTCGGATTTTGGTATTAGTTTTTCCAATATGCGTAACTTCTGTAAATAATAAAAGTCATACTCGAAATATTGAACATGACTTTTATATCAAATAAATAAAGGGAACTTCTAAAAACTTCCTTATCAACAGCGAAAATCTGTTTTTATCCGCGTTTTTCAGTGTGCTATTTTTTCTAATAATGGTTTTTAGAAGTTACCTAAACTCAACTATTATAGTCCGGAGGGGAATCCCTTAGAAGGTTTTAGGATTGAACCCCAGCCAATCTGTAGAGTGAATCGCAGTGTTTCAGCGAGTGGATGGTTCTCCATCCCTTTGAATACCGAAGTAGTAATGTAACTGAAGTCAAATCCATACATATCGTAACGGATACCAGCACCAAGTGTGATGAATTTTCTGTTCCCATAATCAGGATCTTCATAGAAAAATCCTGCACGTAAAGCAAACATAAAATTACCGGGAACACCATACCAATATTCAAGACCCATAGAAGTAACGATGTCTCGAAGCTCTTCATTGAAAGGTTGATCTGCCCATGCTGTGAAGATTGTTTCGTAAAATTCTTTTCTTTTCACTGGAGTACCATTCGTATCTACTGTCCCTCTGAAAGCTTTACCTTTATCGACAAGCAGTTTACTGAAATCAACTGTATAAGTAAGAGAGTTATAATCTAAATCAAGTAACCGCATCGCAATTCCAAGACGGAAATTAGTAGGAATTGGATCTGCTTGTTCTTGATCGAGATAGTATATCTTTGGACCAATGTTACTTAGATTCACACCCATACTGAGTTTCTTCCCAAGATTTCCCAGCAAAGGAATTGGAAGACTTTGTGGTCTCCACATGCCCGCAACATC
The DNA here is from genome assembly GCA_018828505.1 of Bacteroidota bacterium. GTDB lineage: Bacteria > Bacteroidota > Ignavibacteria > Ch128b > Ch128b > JAHJVF01. Next base: position 904 of record JAHJVF010000462.1, read on the forward strand.
AAAACTTACCGTAGTTGCAACGCCTGTTCCTGTTTCATACTCCGTAGGTTTATCTGAAAGCCGGCTATGGATCAATCTTAAATTTCCACCAACGCCCCAAGAAGGAGAAAGCTTTGTTGCGTACCCAAGTGTTAAAGCCGCATCAAATGATCTGAATGTACCAATCGGATCGGGACTATTGGAAGCGGTTCTAACGAATTCACCATAATTCATATAAGTGATACTTGAAGTAACGCTTCCGCCGATACTCGGTATGTAGTGTCTAAAGGTCGCATATTCATAAAACAAATCAAGCTTAAATTGTGGTAACCAATTTGAGTGTGTTATGCTTAATTCTGTTCCATCTAAAAATGCAATTCCTGCAGGATTCCAAAAAATTGCCGCTGAATTGTCGGATAATCCTGAACCAGACTCACCGATTCCACCGGCTCGCGAATCCGGTGCTAATAATAAGAACGGCACCGCTGCTTCGCCTTGAGCATAGAGTGAATTAGTCTGAAAAAATAATCCTACTAGTGCGATTATTATTAATATTTTTGATGATATCTTCATCTTAATTTATTTCCTCCAATGATTAAAACTATTATCTAACTATAGCTAATTTACCAATCGCTTCGTTTTTGTAACTATTATCGAGCGAATTTACAATTATTTTATACAAATAAACACCATTACCGATTTGGTCTCCTTCGGCATCTCTCCCATCCCATGGGACTTTTACGAATTTTTCGATGACATTATTTCGTTCAATTGTCTGAATAAGCCTTCCTGCAACAGTATAGATTTTTATTTTGAAGTTGACCGGTTTATCAAAATTATGCTGGAAAGTAAAAGTAGTATTTCCGGTAGTTGGATTAGGATAATTAAATACATCTCGTACAGCAACAATGTTATCGCCAACTACTTCAAAATTTGTTGAAGATGAGGAGGGATTATTAAATACATCCCAAGCAGTAATTTTTAACTTATGCGGTCCTTGATCAAGCTGGCTCATTTGATATTTGACCTCACCTTTTCTATTACCCTGATCTAAAGCACCTTGAAAATAATTTGTGAGATCAATTGGATTACTAATGTCATCATCCAGCACAGCTTCCATTTTGTGTCCAATCCCGGTGCCGGTTGTGTTGATACCGGTTTCATCTTCCAATTTCACAATGAGCAGGGGTGAAGTTCCGACGAGATAGGCGCCAGCGGAAGCATCATTATCAAAGAAGATGTCTATCTGCGGACCGATTTTATCTGTAATATTGATCGTATCGGCAGCAGTTACTCTAATATTTTCAGTCATTCCGAAACCATCTTCTTTAGTGCTGTTGAAATAAACAGTCACTTTACCCTGGTTATTCTCATATGAAACATCTTTCGGAACCACAAAATCAGATTTAAAGATTCCGTTTCTGATCATGCTTCTTCCTCTGAAAATAATTCCGCCTGAAAGCTCGATTCCGCCATAACGAGAGTTGAAGTAGGGCCATTCAGGAATTTCTTGAAATCGTTTTGAATCGTAAACGGTGATCAAAGCTTCGCCGCTCAAACCGCTTAAAACATTTCCTATTGAATCTTTTACAACTCCTGCAATTGATGTATTTGAAAGGGATTTAATTTCAACGACCGATTTACTAGATTTTCCATTTATAGAATCGACACCTGCAATATGCATTGGAACATTTAAATAAATCGTTGGGTCGCCGAATAAATGATACTTCTGATCATTTGGATCGATTCGATTTATTTTTGTCAAGAAGTAAGCCATGCCAATTGTTGGCTGCGATGAATTTGTGTTCCGCCAACTAAACATCTTTGTAAAAAGTGCTTCATTGATTTCATAATTTAAATGTGACCAAACAGCTCGTGCAGCTGTGAAAACAGAGATCGCTCCGCCATCTTCTTTCGCCAGTAACAACTCCGCCGAACTTTGGCTTGAAGGATTATCATAATCGCCGAAATCACAGGTCGCAGCAGAGAGAAAGAAGAGTCGATTTTTGTTTTTAAACTGCGGGATAGAAACGGCTTTCTCAAAGACGAATTCGTGAGTCCATACTTCAGGATTACCATGACCAATGAAGTTCAGAACTAATGTTCCCTCGTTAACGGCACTAGCTATCGCCTTGTTCACATCCGGTTTTCTTCTGCCGCTTGCAGTTTCAACGGTGGGATACTGAATCAAATAAATTTTCTTTTGATCAAAAGATTTGGGAACTGTTTGAACACCACGCGAAAGTGATTCAGTTTGTGCAGTATGCAGATCACCATCATCACCTTTCGTGGTTTTGCCATCATCGGCAACAAAAGTTACGAGATTACGCCATTGTCCAAAATCTTGTGAAGTCTCGTAACTTATTATCTTATCAACTGCCACTTTTGCTTCATCGGCAGAACGACATGTGATCCTTCCCATCACAATATCGACATAAAGATCATTTCCAATAATTCGTGCATAGTAATCGTCTGTTGGGTAACTGTAAATTAAGTATAAACTTTCTTCTGTCTCGTAAGGTGGAATGAAGTTTTTTCCGTAAGCTTCGATGTTTCTGTAATCGTAATCACCATCACCAAAAAGTAAAACATAAGTTGGTTTTGTGGTCCAGTTTTGATATGCATGTCTTACGAAATCACGAATAGCTGTAACGTCCAAAATACCCGCACTGAATTCATTGTAAATTTCATCCAAATTGATCACGATCGTTTTTATTGGATGTCGTTTGCGGCTTTCTTTAAATGATTTTAATCTGTCAGCTTGAGATTTAAATTCCTTCGGAGTAATGATAATAAACTCAGCACCACTAGTGATTCCATGTAAATTTTGATTAGCGATCTTAATCACTTCAACCGGTGTGGAATAACCATTCTTCCCAATTGCATAATATCTGGATGGATTTGATTCAACTTCGTTCGCTTTGAAGTTGATCTGCATGCCGCTAATCGATCCGCCACCGATGTTTTTTACATCGCTGAAATTTGAGACATCGTAAACAACAATTTCACTGCTGCTGAAATTTCCAATACGATATTCGTTAACAGCAGTTTTTGTCGGAGAAAAAAACATGATCTTATCAGTTTCTGCACTCAATGATCTTGGATAGAAAATCTCAAAATAATCGAGATAACCATTTGCAATCGGATCAGTTACGTTGTAGGTTAATCTTAAAATACTTCGGCTGTCAGGTAATGTGGAGTTCCGTGTAAAAGTCCGAGATGCTTTATGGGCATAATACCCGATACCATCATCAGTTGAAATCGGGTTGACCGGAATACTTCCCAGCAATGATGAATTCTCTTCTACCGAAAATGTTACCAATACTGGTGAACGAGATATTACATTGAACTTATAAGTTATAGTCTGTTCCGGTATAAGACCAGGGAGTTTATTGTTGTAAATCCGGTACCTCGTTCTATCATTGAATTCATCACCGAACCACTCACGTCCGGTTTTCGAGACTTTTTTCTTAAACTCATGATTTAAAACAAAACCGGTTGTAGATGTTACGACATCAGTTGCCGCATCTAAAGATGAAGATTTTGCAGTAATTCTTTTCCCGATTGCTCCACCCCAGGTTAGCCAGTAATAATTATTATCTGAATAGCTGTGGAAATAGTGAGAGAACGATTTTGATGAAGTATTATATTCCCAACTTTTTGTCCCACGTCCATAAAAAACTATTGCATCCGAGATATCAAACTTACCATCCTCTTCACCAATAACTTGAATTGCATTTTCAATTAGATCAGTAGTACGCGGTTGTTCGGGACGTTCATCGAGCATCCTACCGCCATTATTGTAAATCTTGATTGTACGCGGGTCGACACCGCTTAATTCAATCCCCTTTGCTTTAAGAAAAGTATTGTCAAGCTTGTAAATTCCTTCTTCGGTGATTTTGATTCGGTACCAGCTACCTGTATTAAACACACTAGAGGTGATTTTTTTTAACGTGGGAATCTGCTTTTCAAAAGTCCAATTCGCTGCTATGTTGGAGTTAAGAAGATCTTCAACAATCAATCCTTGTTTTCCAGTGAATATTAGATCAGAACTCAAAACGCCATAAGTTACTTGAACAACAATTTTTTTGTAAAGCCTTACAAGATTTTGATTACTAATCTGTTGATAGGGGGAAATTTTTACCGTGCCAATTATTTGATTTCGTACGAATCCGATTTCAGCCAGCTCTACGAGCGCCGGGGGATCAATCGAATTGTATTCAGATGGAGTTTGAAACCGTTCACTCTCGGTTAAAAAACCATTTTCATATTTCAGATGCGGAATAGCTTTTAGTTGCACACCATGTAAATCGATATACTCTGTCGAGACTACGGCAATAGTATTGCCGAAAAGATTTTGTAAGCCGAGATTTGAAGACCGGTAACGATAGTCCGGCGAGCCAGTATTTCTCAAATCCACATCCGAGGCTTTCCTGAACAAAGGAAGTATCTCACTCCTATCGTTTTTGAAATGATCTTTTTCATCGATGTATTGCGGAGTGAATTCAAAAGTTATACCCTTTGGTGACGATACGAGAATTTTTATATCCTCAGCAGCAAATATAAAATTTGCTTTGAAAAGGATAACTATAATGGCTGGGATGAATATTAATTTTCTCATAATAAAAAACCGACTGTTTATGAATACATAAACACTCGGTTCACCTTTTTAATTTCCTTACAATACATTCTAATTTCAGTTGTTTAATTTAGTTCGAATTATATCGTAAAGAAGTTAAATAGTCATTATCCTTTTTTGTTCCGTGCAAATATAGTTACTTTTTAGAAGTTTTGTCAAGTCATTTAACATTTTATAATGAGTTTCGTTCCGTTACAGCCCCAATAAGTCTTTATTTTTTTTCATCGCATCAATACAAAATTGAATATGTTCGTTCAACTCAGCGTTTAATTCTTGTGCACCCAAGATTATGTCTTCTCTGTTTACATTTCGAGCGAATGCTTTATCCTTCATTTTTTTGAGTACAGATTTTGCTTCAACTTCATCGACTGTTTTATTTGGTCTCACTAATGCAACAGCAGTGATAAATCCCGCTAATTCATCACATGCAAAAAGAGCTTTTGCCAATAATGTGTCCCTCGGCACATCAGTATAAGAAGCATGCCCTAAGATGGCTCGCCTAATTTTTTCATCCACTCCCCTTTCTTTGAGAACCTCACTTCCCTTCATTGGATGATCGGGAGCATTCGGGTACATTTCATAATCGAAATCGTGGAGAATGCCTGTAACACTCCACTCCTCTTTATTCTCACCGAACTTTTCAGCGTAAGCGAGCATACAAGATTCAACTGCGAATGCATGTTTCCTCAATGCATCGCTCTTTGTATGTTCGAATAATATTTCAATTGCAGTTTCTCTATTCATATTTTCTCAATAATTTTAACCCAAATTTGTCATTAGAAAAGCATTAATGACAAATCGACTAACATTTTCTAAGGTTTTGAAAGAGAAACACCGATAAGAAAAACTTCAAAACCAAGAAAATGTAAGTCGGGGTTAACTTCTTTTCCAAAGGATCCTTCGGAAATTATCTATACTTATTGTATTCTTAGTAAAATTTCTTTTTTTCTAATGAACATTCTGGGTTTAATTTGTGCTTAGAACTACTTTCAACTCGAAACTCTCAACAATAAATTTCATATTTCCCCGATTCGATTCGCTATAGCATATTAATCGGGGCAGGCATTTTTCATTCTAAACTCTACGTTCTTCGTTCTGCACTCACTGATGGACAGATGTCGTTCAAAAAGCAAATTTCACATTTAGGTTTTTTTGCATTGCAGATATTTCTACCATGCGCAGCGATTCGATGAGAAGTGCTTGTCCAATCTTTTTTAGGAATGACTTTCATCAATTCTAATTCAATTTTTTCCGGATCGTCATTCTTAACAAGGTGTAAAAGATTTGAAAGTCTTTTAACGTGTGTATCGACAGCAATGGCAGGCACATCATAGGCATTTCCTAAAACGACTGAAGCGGTCTTTCTCCCAACTCCGGGAAGCTTCGTAAGGGATTCCATATCAGAAGGGACCTCACCATTGAATTTCTCCATCAATTCCGAACAGCAGGCTTTGATGCTTTTTGCTTTTTGTTTATAAAATCCGGTTGAAAAAATTTCTTGCTCCAAATCTTCATATGAGATTTGAATGAAGTCATTTGGAGTCTTAAACTTTTTGAATAATTGTTCTGTAACAATATTTACTCGTGCATCTGTGCACTGCGCGGAGAGTATTGTCGCGATCAACAATTCGAACGGATTTTTAAACTCTAATTTGATTGCTGAATCAGGATAATTCTTTTCTAACCGTTTTAGAATCTCTTTATTACGATTCTCGTCAAAATATTCCTTTTTAGATTTCACAATTATACTTTCAAAGAATTATGATTTATTTCTAATCTATAAATTAGCTGCATTTAGTACAAGTCCTGTTGAGAATTCAGTTGTCAATCAGTTAAACGAATGGATCAAAATTTAAAAAGTCTGACTTGATTGTTTCGAATATTGAATCCACTTTAAATTAAAATCGCAAAAGGAATGATCAACAAATAAGTGTTTACCTTCACCAGCAATGTTTTTATAAAAAAAAGCAATTGTTTATTCTTTTTCTTTCGAGTTTGATAGAGAATAAACGACAGTATTCTTTGTTCTTCTATTTATAACAAAACCATGCTTTTCCAAAAGTATTACAGATTTCAAATTGTTCGCGGCGACTTCTCCTTCAATTAATTGAAGTTTAATGGTCTTGAATCCGAAGTCAATTATTTTCGGGAGGACTCCCTGCATCACACCTTTTCCTTGATGATCAGGAAGCAATTCAAATCCTACTTCGGCATTCGACTGCTGGGTAGAAATTTTCCAAAGACAAATTGTACCGATTAATTTAGAGTTGTCTTTTAAATTAATTGCCCAATAGATTAATTCATTTTTAGAAATACTGTCATTTATTTTATTTATAAACTGTCGTGCATCATCGATTGCATTAGCTTTTGGTCGATCAAGATATTTCAGAATATTATCATCTGAACGAATCGCAAAAATTTCATCCTCATCTTCAATTTTTAGCTGCCTCAAAGCGAACCGTTCAGTTGTTAAATTAGGAAATGGTGTGAAAGTGAACTGATTCATCAAAAGTGTTTCTTAAGTGAGTATTTAATTTTTCAATTAATTGATTTTTTTTGCTTTTTATATTTGATATTAGATAAGCTGATTTCTGACCGAACAATTTTTAAAATGAGCGAGGGCTTAGATGTTAAACAAGATTCTTAACGGAACAGTCTATCATTTAATATATCTTTAATATTTCTTTTCCCATCAAGCACCAAGTGAACATAAACTATTTCTTTGGAGACTTCGTAGATGATCCGATATGGTTTGTAATGAATTTCCAGAAATTTTTTTATACCAGTCGACCTCAGTTCCTCAGGTATGTGACCTCTATTTGGTAATTCTTCCAGTTTGAGGAAGGAATTTTCAATTGCATCAACTAATTTATTTGCAGAATCCACGCTGTCGTTTATGGCAACATAAGTGAATATTTCCTTCAAGTCCTGCATTGCTTGGGGATCAATCTTTACTTTATATTTCTGCTTCATTTTAACGTCTTCAAATCATTTCTTAATGAAGCGAATGTTTCTTTTATTCCTTTTGCAGATTTGCTTTTTTCACCCGTCATTGCCAAAAGCTTTAGCATTGCAAGTGTTTCTTGAGTTTTTTCATAAACTTTTATGTCCTGGACGATTACTTTAGCTTCACCATTTTGAGTAATAACAAAAGTTTTTTGATGTTTATTAGTTTCTTCTATTAAAGAGGCGGCATTTGCTTTGAGATAGCTGATTGATTTCACAGATTCACTAAGTTTCATGAGGCAGTCCTTTTTTGGTCTAAATATAGTTCTTTGAATTTAAAGCTCCAAGAATATTTTTTCTCAACATATGCCCTTGCCTCAAAGAATGAATAGATGTTAGAACGAGTAAAAAGTTTCTGTGTTCATTTTGATTATCATCTGCGGGATTTCTTTAAGGGGTACTCGAGTTTAATACAGTCTGTTCGGTTGAACATATTTGATCTCCGAAATTACATTAAATGAGAAGTGTATTTATTGCCTTGTAGCGCGTGCGGGATTCTCCCGCATTCTGCGGAATCCCTTCTCCGTAGGAGTCCTTCGGACGGGAGAACCCGCGATCTCCGTCCCGACGACTCGACTGAGCTCGTCGAAGTCTTGTCGGGAGCGATGTCCTAAACCGCTAGACGAACGCGCCAAAATAATGTATAATGAATAATGTATAATTTCACTTTTAACTTAAAAAATCCTTCGGATATGTCATAAACCAGCAAAGCCAGAACCAAAAAGGAAAAGCCCAAATCACAAGTTCACCCTGTGGAATATTCCGTTTTTTTCGCAGTACTTTTGCACAATTGAATTATTCCACAGGGCAAGCC
>JAHJVF010000463.1 GCA_018828505.1 Bacteroidota bacterium
ATATCCTTTATTCAGAAGATATGCAGCACAATTTAACGATTGAGAGAACTTTGAAAATCATTAATCCATTTAAAAATTAGAGAATTAATTATGCATGTGAAAAATATTTTGCTTTTCTTTTTAGTGTCTTTATTCATTCAATCGTGCAGTCCAGATAATGCCGATAGGATATTCTTAAACTGTAAAATCTATTCTCTAGATGAAAACAATTCAATTTACGAAGCAGTTGCTGTAAAAAATGGATTGATCATCGATCTAGGATCGACAGCGGAATTAAGAGAGAAATATTCTGCAGTTGAGATAATTGATCTCGGCGGCAAAGTTGTTTTCCCTGGATTTATTGATGCTCATGGCCATATCAGCGGCTATGGTGATAATCTGCTTGAAATAAATTTAGTTGGAACATCATCGCAAGAAGAAATTGCAGCGTTAGTAAAAGAAAAAGTATCGCAGGTTAATCCAGGTGATTGGATTGCCGGTCATGGGTGGGATCAAAATGATTGGAAAGAAAAAGGCTGGCCAGATCATAAAATATTAGATCAAGCAGCACCGAACAATCCGGTTTATCTAACTCGAATTGATGGTCATGCACTTTGGGTAAATAAAAAAGCACTTGAACTTGCAAGTATCACCAGAGATACGAAAGATCCCGATGGTGGAGACATTAAGCGTGATGAAATCGGAAATCCAACAGGAGTTCTGATCGACAATGCAATGAGCTTAGTATATAAAGTTCTTCCCAGAACCACGGATGAATTGATCGAGAAAACGATTCTTGCTTCAGTACAAAATCTTATAACACATGGAATTACATCCGTTCACGATATGGGAGTTGGTACAAGAACAATCAGCATAATGAAAAAATTAGCCGACTATGGGAAACTTCCACTTCGAATTCACGCATACATTGATGGACCTGGAAAAACCTGGAATGAGTATCTGAAAAAAGGTTCAGTTATTGGATACGGAAATAATTTTGTTACAGTGCGTGGAATAAAATTATTTGTCGATGGTGCGATGGGTTCACGAGGTGCGTTGATGTCCCAGCCATATAATGATGATCCAAAAAATTCCGGTTTAATGCTCATGAGCGAGGATGAGATTTACAAGGTAACAAAGAACGCACTTAAAAAAGGATTTCAAGTTGCTACTCATGGGATTGGCGACAAAGGAATTAATCTGATCTTCAATGCATATGAGCGCGCCTTAAAGGAAAACGAGAAAAAAGATCATCGGTTGAGAATTGAACATGTACAGGTCATTGATCCGGCGGATGTGGAACGATTTTCAAAAAATGGAATTATCCCGAGCATGCAGCCCGTTCATGCAACTTCCGATATGCCCTGGGCAGAAGCACGACTCGGGACCGAAAGAGTGAAATGGTCTTATGCGCTCAAACTTGTTTTAAAGGGGAGTCCAATAATCGCGGGCGGATCGGATTTTCCTGTTGAGAGTCCGAGTGTTTTGGAGGGAATTTATGCCGGAGTTTCACGTCAGGATAAAAATGGCTATCCGCGAAACTGGCTTGATGTAATGTGGCTTGTCGAGAATAAAATGTGGGTGATTTCAAAAGCTGGAATTCCCGATACAACCATTTTCGAAGAGGGATGGTATCCTGATCAAAAGTTGACAATTCATGAAGTTCTTAATGCATTTACAAAATGGGCCGCTTATGCCGGATTTGAAGAGAATAAAAAAGGAACAATTGAAATTGGTAAATGGGCTGATTTCACAATACTCGATAAAGACATCATGACTATTCCGCCAAAGGAAATACTAAATACAAATGTTGTTATGACTGTGGTTGATGGAAAAATTGTCTACGAAAAGAAATAAGCTTTAACAACTCAATATAAATAAAGGACACTGATTTAAGTGATTTATAATCATGATCGATCATGATAATCAGTGTCCAATTTTTTAATCCCCCCTGAAAATATCAATAAAAACGGAAGCGGAAAAATGAAATACGCAATATCAAATCGATCTTTGAAAATCAACTCGTGAATTGAATGCTCGTTGAGTTGAAATAGAAAAGAAGTAGAAACCATAAGAAACAACAGCGCTGCCGTCACAAAAAATAAATTGTCTTCATTTTTTATTTTAAATCCGAAATAAATTGAAGCGGTAAAGAAAAACAAAACAACAACTTTTGGCAGATAGATCGACTGAACTGCGAAAGGTCCTCCGTCGATATAAAGCTGTGGATTCCATAAGTAAAACGGCAAATTTGTTAGCAAGAAAATCATACCGATCGAAATGAACAGCATTAATAACATCTTTACACTTGTTCGATAGTAATAAATCAAAAAGATGAAATATATGGGAAGAACTATCATTCGTGTAGAGAGAATAATCCCGCCGAGTACTGAAGCTAAAATAAATTCTTTATAATTTTTCAGACCGATTTTAGTGTGTGAAATGAAGTGAAGAAATATCAAAACAAAAACCATATTCGAAAAAAGTTCACTTCTTGTGACTATCTCATAAAGATAAATTGGAGAGCCGAGCAAAAGAACTTGAATGAACCATTTTGAACTTGGGCTACTCGAAAATTTTTTCAGTAAATAGTAAGAAAAGATTAGATAAGTTAATATCTGCATCAATCCCAATTCGCCAATCATTTTAAATGGTATGAATGCAATAAAAAGAATCGGAAAGCTTGACGGATTTGTCGGGCTTCCATAAGGGAATTCACCATTCAGAAAATTGCTCAACCATTCTTGAATTGCGGCATGGCGGCTGACTCTAATATTCGCAATATCAAATTGAAGCATCAATATGAGCAAAAATGAAGCTGCAATTATACAGAAAGCATAATAAACTCCATTACTTAGCTTAGAGAAGAAATCTTTTTTTCTTACAAATAGAAAAACGAATCCAATGAATAGTCCTAAATAGAGCAAAATGATAATAACATTCGGGAGTGAATATCTAACAGAATATTTAACAATAAAAATAAAATTTATTATTAGATAAAGAACTAATGAAAAATGAATTCGGTAATTAGAAAGCTTACTCATAAAGATTTGACTTAAGAAAAATACTTAACCATTACAATCGATTAAAAGAAATTCGGCTTTGGTTGCTGTTTTAAAATTGAGAATTTCTTCATTATGTATTTTTAATGTGTCGGCTTTTGATAATCGGACGTCGTTCACTTGCAAGTCGCCGTCAATATTATAGAGATACAAATATCTCTCTTTTTCTGTGAGATGTGCTATCTCAATCGATGCTTCCAGATTAGAAACATAAAACGTTACATCTTGATTGATATGCAGCGAAGCTGGATACTTTTCATTACTTACAACCGGGAGAATCTTATTGACTCTTTCCGAATGATCAAAATGCTTTTGTTCATACGAGGGTTCAAGTCCGGCTTGAGATGGTAAAACCCACATTTGTAAGAGGTGGATTTCTTCCGAGGGGTGCTCGTTTTTTTCGGAGTGAACGATACCTTTGCCTGCAGTCATCCGCTGGACATCTCCGGCTTTGATAATGCCTTCGCTTCCAAGATTATCGCGGTGGGTTAATTCGCCAGTTATTATAAACGTAACTATTTCCATATCACGATGAGGATGAAAATCAAATCCGGTTTTTGGATTGATCACATCATCGTTGAAGACTCTTATATTTCCCCAATTCATATTATTTGGATCGTGATAGTGGTCAAATGAAAAATGCCAGTAAGTTTGCAGCCAATCGGTTTTGAAAAAATATCGTTCCTTTGCTTTGATAAGCTTTAACATAATATTTCTACTCCCTTTCTAAATAAACTTGTAATGAGCTGAAGATCTTTTCAGTAGCGCCTATGTTCGATTGAACAAAATTTTTAGCAGCATTTCCGGATTTAATTCTGAAATTATCGTCTAATGTAATTTTCCTCAGAAGTTTATAAAGCTGTTTTTTGTTTTGAACTTCAAATCCTCCCCCAACGTTAATCAAACTTTCAGCTTCCTGACTATTGGAATGTTTCGGACCGAAGATCACGGGAATTCCATACACCGCAGGTTCAAGAACATTATGAATATTCGATTTGAAACCGCCGCCGACAAAAGCGAAATCAGCACTTGCATACAGTGTTATCAGTATTCCTATTGAATCAATGATAATAATCTGCTCATTGGTGTATTGATTTAATAGTGAAAATCTAATTACCGAAACATCATCTTTCAGTTCGTATTCGATTTGCTCGATTGTTGGAATAGTCGGTTCATGCGGAACAACGATCGTAAGCAGATTATCAACATGCTTGTGCAGTTTTAATATTGCTGGGAATAATACTTCTTCATCTTCACGCCAGGTGCTCCCGGCAACTAAAACCTTTTTACCTTTTATTATTCTATCATCGAGAATTTTTTTTGTTAATGCATTTTGACTCTTTGAAAAGACTCTATCATAACGTGTATCGCCGACTGTTATTACCTTCTCGTCAGTTAAGCCGAACTTGAGAAATCTATTCTTATCTATGTCTGAAATTGTAAGGATTTTTGTGAAGTGATTGAACAAATGATCATGGAATTTTTTTACCAATGGCAGTTTTCTTTTTGAGTTCGATTTCATCGTTGCGTCAACAAGAAAAATTGGAATATTTCTTTTGTGGGATCCCCAAATAGTGTTCGGCCAAAAATCATAACGCATTATAATGAACACGATCGGTTTGACTATTGAAAGAAATAGCTCAATATTTTTCCGTGAATCAAAAGGTAAATAAGTAATTACATCAGCGAACTGATATCTTTTTGCACTATGAAAACCGGATGGTGATAAAAACGAAACAATAATATTATAGTCCTCTGATTCTTTTAATCGTTCAATAATCGGTTTTGCCTGTTCAAACTCTCCGACCGAAGAAGAATGAAACCAAATATTTTTCTTTGACTTATCGAGGTTCTCAATATTGGCTGAAAGCTCTTCAAAAAGTAGTTTGCGTTCCTTTAGAGCAGTTCTGATTTTTGAGTTGAACAATGAAAGACATGCGAGAGCAATTCTAAATTTGATGACGAGAATTAGATTATAAAAATAATACCAAAAATTATTCATTCTTCATCAAGGGTTGCAGTTTTGAAATAACCATATTCGGGGAAATATCTTTCATACACTTAAAATGTTTTTTTGGACAATCGTTTCTTCCAATATGCGTACATGGTCTGCAATTTAAATCATTGTTTTCAATTATTACACTTTTCTTATTAAGTGGGAAAAAACCGAACTCTGAAACAGTTGAACCGAATATCGCAGCGGTTGGAACGTTCAGTGCACATGAAAGATGCATCAGTGCCGAATCATTCGAGATGACAGCGGAACACTTCTTCATCATAGCAGCAGTCAAATACAAATCATTGTCGTTTTGAAAATTGAAAATTCTGCTATTATCAGCTAATTCTGTGCATATCATTTTATCATCTATTCCACCAAAAAGAAAAATGGAATAATCCAATGAAGAAAGATTCTTAATAAGCTTTGCGAATAGCTCGGTTGGATATCTTTTAGTGAGATGCTTTGATCCAGGGCAGATTCCGAGGATCTTTTTGCCTATTAAGTTTCGGGGAAAAATTGAATCTGCATCAGCATCTTTATCTATCGGATAATGAAAATCTAATTGTAAGTCGGTTGATTTAATTAATGGAAAAGTGTTTACATATCGTTGAGCAATAGAGACTTTATCCTTGAGCAAATTGATCTTGAAATTGACAAGCAAAAACTTCTTGAATGTCGGCTTTTTGAATTTATAAATCCGAAGGATCCTTTGGACTTCGGATTTCATCCCTTTCAATAACTGACGGCTTCTGAAATTATTCTGAAGGTCGAGAATGTAATCGTAGTTAGCCGAGTTAAATTTTTTCTTGAGGGAATTTACATTATTAGCTTCATAAAGGAGTATGTTATTAAGATTTGGATTAAATTCTATCGCCTGAATAAATTCCTTTTTAATCACAAAATCAATCTTACAATCCGGAAATCTGTTCTTTATTTCTCTCAGCAGCGGACTTGTGAGAAGAATATCCCCAAGTGAGCTTAATCGAATGATCAATATTTTTTTAATCGGGCTCAATAAATCTCTTAAACTTTGTTAGTTAAATTAATCCATTTTTATTAACCATACAAATTCATATTTGAGCCTTGCCTTTTATACTCACAGATCATATTAATCCCAGAATGTTCATTAGAAAAAAAGAAAATTTGTTAAACATAAGATAAGTATAGATAATTTCCGAAGGATCCTTTGGAAAAGAAGTTAACCCCGACTTACATTTTCTTGGTTTTGAAGTTTTTCTTATTGGTGTTTCTCTTTCAAAACCTTAGAAAATGTTAGTCGATTTGTCATTAGC
>JAHJVF010000464.1 GCA_018828505.1 Bacteroidota bacterium
AATGCCAACAAAACTTGTTCTATAACCTCTGGTTGGGAGGTCTGGCTGAAGAGCCGTGTGCGGGAAATCTGCAAGCACGGTTCTGTGAGGGGGTTCATAGTGAACTCCGAAAGGAGGTGGCTATGAACTCTACTCGACAAATAAAAATCTTCGTTCTTATAATTTTTCAATCGATAAGCGTATTTTCCCAAAATCCGAAACCGCATATCATTAAGAAGGTTTACACTAATAAAACTCTTTATACATACGGTGAAACAGTTCTCATTACCATTCGTGCAATCAACACATCGTCGACTCAAGACACTCTAATATTTCCTGATCTCTGTGAAGCTTATCCGTATGTTGACAATGACGACTACCTGATTAATTTTGGACTAGGATGCTATCTGTCAATCTCCGAAAGAATAATTCCCGCACAAGATTCTATCGAATGGATATATGAATATCCTCATCCTTCAAAACCTGGGATGATACTTTCTGTTGGTCAACATAGTGTTTTCGGGTATTTTCGTGAAACCTATCCGAACTCTGATACAATAGGCTTTTATGTAAAGGAAGGACCTAGTGCAGTAGAAAAAGAGCCAAAGCAAAATATTCTTATATTAGAACAAAATTATCCTAATCCATTTAATCCTTTTACAAAAATAAAATACGAGTTACCTAAAAGTGGTTTTGTAAGAATGGTTATATATGATAATCTTGGGAGAGTAGTAAAGGTTTTAGTAAACGAAATTCAGTTTGCTGGTTCCTATGAAATAAATATAAATGCAATGGAGCTATCAAGCGGAGTATATTATTATAGAATTCAAGCCAATGAATATTCAGCGACTAAAAAATTTGTTTTAATAAAATGATATTTGCCTAACACGTTCTTCAAGCCGACCGCATCTTCGATACGGTCGTTTGAAGTAATATTTAAGTAGGTTGACAAATCTGAGTTGCTCTTTGAAGTGTGATTTACAAAACGGAGTTATTAATAAATCATTGGCGTTTTCTTTTCAAAGCTGCATTGCTGTGTTGGGCGGCGGCTTAAAAACAACGTCGTTAGGCAACCGTAAAAGAATGTTATGAGTCGTTTTTTACTTTTAATATTTCTTTCGATTTATTCGTGTAAGGAACAATCGGTTCCACCTGACAACCGGAATGTTCAACCTGACATCGTTTCATTTGTCAGAAATCAGGAACTTCCTAAACAACAAGATATTTTCACATTTATTGAAGTAAAAAACGAACAATTTGTTGGCTTCAAAGTTTCTTATGGTGAAGGGCACGATTGTCGTTCGGGTTGTTTTTACAGTCTTGCATATGGTATTGTATATAAACAGAAAATTGGATGGTTCCGAATAAACGATTATGATGGTAACGACTTATCATCAAAGAAATACTATGAAATAGAGAATTCAGATTCTTATTTGTTCGTACAAAGTCTGTGGGACACTTTGAATTCTGTTGATTCCTGGTTCTACAGATATGCGTTTTTGCCAAGAATAGCGAGAGATGTCGATTCACCTGTAGATGTTCTTCGGAGAATTGCGGAAGGTCTTTACACTTATATCCAACCTTCACTGGCATTCGATCTCATGGACAATACTATCGTTAAAACCAATAAGGAAATTCTAACGATTCTATCAAATCTTCCTGTTTTCCAAGGAGACGCTTATTACGAAGCGAGAGAAAAAGCAAAACAATTGTTACAGTTATTGCTTGGATGATTTATCACGGTTGTCTAACCACCCGCTCAAGCCGACTGGTATAGCTGGGTACGTTAGACATTCCGCTGTTAGTTTTTTGAAAGGTAGTGTTAATAGTTTTCTATGGTTCGTTTGGTACATAATTTATAATTTTCAACGCAGCGGCTTAGCTTTACCGTTATACCCCAAAGTAAGTATTAGTAGTATGTGCTTATTGACTTAGCTCACCAGATGTCATATTCATTAGTCGGTTACGTGTTATCGTTTTAGACATACTTCTATTTTTTCTAAAATCGTTAATAGGCATCCGTTGTGCACATATTGAGTTAATAATTTTTTATGAAAACAGCTTTGATAACTTGTGATTATGGTTTAAACCCTGATCAACATGAATTTACGAGACCATTTCGGTTTTTTCGACTCCATTCAGATGATTTCTAAAAATTAGGTGAATAGAGTCAATAAGCACTAGTAGTAAATGAATGCAAAATTCTTTAGATTTATCGTAAATATTGAAAAGGTTTAGAAAGAAAAATGAATCAATACGTAGTAGATGCAAGAATTAAAGATGGACATTTGTCCATAGGGAATTTACCATTTAAAGAAGAAACAGATGTAAAGGTTATTGTAATTCCAAAGGTTAATTTTAGTGAATTATCATTCTTGAAAATCAGAGAATTGACTAAGTCTATAAAGGGGAATATTTCTGATAATATTATTTCTGAACGAGAAGAAGAATGAATCTTTTTCTTGATACAAGTGCGATAGTTAAGATATACCATCAAGAAAAGGGAACAGAAAAATTTACTCAATACTTAGCGGGAATATCAGAAGAATTATTTTTAACAACATCAGATATAACAAAAATAGAACTTCATTCTGCATTATTAAAAAAGTTTAGAGAAAAACAAATTATAGATAAAAATTTAGCCGAAGTTTTCCAGTTATTTGATAAAGATTTTCAAAAGTTTACTATAATAGTTGTTGACAGTTTTATTAAAAATATAGCTTTATATATACTCGATAGCTTGGGGATAAAATATAGTTTGAGAACATTAGATTCGCTCCAATTAGCATCTGCAATCTTTTCCAACAATTACTCTAAAATAGATTATTTCGTTTCATCAGACAAGAAGCTATTAAATATAGCTATAGAATTTTTTCAAATAATAAATCCAGAAGAGCTTTAAACCAAAATACAAGCGTGGGGATATAACAAGCAACTCAACCCGACCGCTTCTTTTCTCGTGGCATTTTTCAGATTTTCGGGTTTAGTGCTGTCCATAAGTTTCTTGTTCAAGTTTATTACACTATGAAAGTTATTTTAAAATCATTGGCTTTGTGCTTTCTCTCAGCCCGTTTGTTATGGGCGGCGGCTTAAAAACAACGTCGTTATACTCTTGAAAAACTAAACAAAAGATATTGATAAATGTTAGCATAATTGCTAACTTTCACTGTGACAGAAGTGAACTTTTACAGAACTGTATCCGGGAAATGTCCAGTAATTGATTTTTTAGACTCACTCTATAGTATTGGCATGTAACTTTTTGTTTTTTATGCCTGCCTGCTGTAGGCAGGTAAAAATATTTTTAGAATGACTTTTCACATTTTCCCCGATTCGACATGTCCAAAGGATCCTTCGGATAATCGCTTATTTATCGGGGCAGGCATTTCCCATCAAACATCTTTCATTGTGGTTTACCGCGTTATGGTAAGCAAGCCCAGAAAATATCCTGAGTGTTAGAACTTTTTGAAGATTCAAATATCGTCGCAAGACAATATTTTAAGAAATTGAAAAATACAAATGATATCTGGGAAATAAGGATTATTCATTCCGGTGATATTTTTAAAATATTAGGCTTTTTTGAATCTCAAAATGTTTTTGTTTTAACGAACGGATTTGTCAAAAAAACACAAAAGATACCTTTGAGTGAAATCAGAATAGCTGAAGAAAGAAAAAGAGATTATTATGAAAGGAAGAAAAATGAGTGATTTGAAAAAATACATCTCAAAAAGAAAAAATGAAGAGAGTGATTTTGCTGAAAACTACGATATCGGATATCAAAATTTTAAGATTGGAGTTTTACTAAAACAGCTCAGACTAGAATCCGGGTTGTCACAAGATGAACTAGCTCAGAAACTTAAAACAAAAAAATCGGTTATTTCCAGGATAGAAAACCATGCAGATGACATTAGATTATCAACACTTAGAAGATATGCAAAAACTCTTGGTAGAAGAATTAAAATAGAGGTGGTTTGATCTAACCGCGTATAACCTATAAATCAAATTGCCAGCATTCCTGCCTGCCGAGACTGTTGTAAAACCAAATTATATTTTTGAATAGTTCAATTAAACCCAAATTTGTCATTAGAAAAGCGCTAATGACAAATCGACTAACATTTTCTAAGGTTTTGAAAGAGAGACACCAATAAGAAAAACTTCTCCAAAGGATCCTTCGGAAAAACCAAGAAAATGTAAGTCGGGGTTAACTTCTTTTTCAAAGGATCCTTCGGAAATTATCTATACTTATGCCGAAGGCATGGATTCCCATCTTATTTTTAACCAATTTTCTTTTTTTCTAATGAACATTCTGGGTTAAACATGTTGGCTTTAACCACTCCGTCAACTGACAGATGGTTTAGTCCGTCGATTGACGGATTCGGATTTTGTCCATTAGCTAGCGGATTAGTTTTTCAAAAATTTGTAACTTTTGATTAGTATATATTAAAAAGCGTTTTTAGAACTAACCTTAATGAGTAAACACTTTCCAAATATTATCGCTGTGTTGCAAGCGTTGCTTGTAACTTTTCTCTGGTCAACTTCATTTATAATAATTAAGTGGGGACTTGCAGAAATTCCGCCAATCACATTTGCCGGATACAGATATTTTCTTGCCTTTATAATTTTCGCTCCATTTGTTTTTAAGCAAAA
>JAHJVF010000465.1 GCA_018828505.1 Bacteroidota bacterium
AATTTCAAAGTTTTTGGATTCCCGTTTACACGGGAATGACCATTTTAACACACGCTCTTAAGCGTGGGGTTATTTAAAGTCCTATTCAACAAAGGCTTTAGCCCAATTGATTCGCCGCCGTTGATTAAAACGCAAATGGTTTTAAAAAACAAGTTTACAATTTTTAGAGGTGCCCTTAAAGTAATCATATCATTTGTCATTTTTCTTGAGGACTATTCTGAAACAGGTTCCCTCGCCGATAGCACTCGACTTCACAAATATTTTTCCATTATGATAATCCTCAATAATTCTTTTTGAGAGACTTAATCCCAAGCCCCATCCTCGTTTTTTTGTACTGAATCCGGGACGAAAAACTTCCGAACGCAGTTTTACATCGATACCTTTTCCGGTATCCATTACATCGAGGATAATGTCTTTTTTCGTTTCACTCATTTTGTAAATGATTTTACCATTGTTGGATTCAATTGCATCGAGAGCATTTTTGGTTAAATTTTCTATCACCCATTCAAATAGATCGGTATTTAATCTTGCCGTAAAGTTTTGTGTCGAATCAAAATTGAATTCAATTGTTCTGCCAGACTGCGGAACACGTCTTTCAAAATATGAAATAACTTTATCGATTATTGCGTTCACATTTTCTTTTTTTAGTTCGGGGGCCGAACCTATCTTTGAAAAACGCTCGGCAATTTTTTTAAGCCTTTCAAGATCATTTTCCATTTCATTCAGCGTATCCATGACTTTGTTGCTGTCTTGATAATTCATTTTCAAAATTTCAAGCCAGCCAAGCAAACTCGAGAGAGGCGTACCTAATTGATGAGCAGTCTCTTTGGACAATCCAACCCAGATTTTACCATGTTCGCTTCTCTTTACGTAACTAAATCCAAAATATGCCATTAAAATGAACAGGGTTGCAATAACCAACTGAATGTATGGATAAAGCCGAAGCTGTCCAACCAGCTCAGAGTCACCATAATGTATTCTGCTGAGAATGATTGAATCTTGATAGATAACTTCAATTGGTGGATTTGTTTCATCCATCTTTTCTAATTTCTTATCAAGGAATTTTTTAGCCCGCTCAACACTCCAGGTTGAATCGATTACGATATTTCGAATTTCCGTTTTGCTGAGTGGATTAACATTGTTTTGTGCATCGGTAAGGATTAACGGGAAATCGATTTGCTGAATTATGTTTTCAAAAATGAAAGTGTAGTCCGTTCCCACATCTTCGGAATTTGCGATGTATTCTAAGCCCTTCGCATAAAGTGTAACGATTTGTTTTTCACGTTCCTGCAGCTGCTTAACGATTGTGTGAGTATACCAAAGAGTCGAAGCGGCAATTACGAAAGCAACTCCAAGTAAAGTCAGTTTAATATTAATTGAGATCGGACCTAGACTTCTTTTCATTCTGCTACCCTTTGAAAAAATTCTTCCAAACCATTTTTTACTGCTTCAGCAATTTTATACTGGAACTCGTCTGAACTTAAAAGTTTCTCCTGCTGCGGTATGATCATAAATGCAGGTTCGATGAGGATTGCCACCGTTTCCGGAATTCTGCACATGTATAAATTATCCCAGTATAATCCAAAATCTTTGAGCTTTAATTGTTGGAGCAGATTTTTGTGGATAGACTCAGCAAGTAATTTCGCATTTGCATTATAGAAATATACACTGGAACCATTGTGCTCGAATGGATTGACTCCTTCAGGTAAAGCATTGTTGTGAATACTTATTGAAACATCAGGATTAAAAGAAAGAACCTTTTGCTTTCTTTGACGGAGAGAAATACCCTCACCGCTGTGAGTTAAGAAAACCTTTGCTCCCTCTTTCTCGAGAAGTTCTTTCACTTTCAATGTGATTTGAAGATTTACATCTTTTTCTTTTACATTTCGCGGACCGACCGAACCGAAATCAGGATTGTGTCCCGGATCCAAAACAATTTTTCTTCCTTCGAGTGGATTGCCAAAGAACAGCCATTTTTTAGAAATTTGCGGAGACTTCTTTATTTTCAGAATGAGAATATTTCCTTCATATTCGAACGAATATCCCCACAAAAGTTTTTGGTTCAAATCGATAGAAAGCTCTAATATATCTTCGGAGGTTTGTGACCATTCAATATTTTCCACCAAGCTTTGTGAGCGATCATAGAATATCCAATCGATATCTGAAACTGCGCGAAATATTTTAACTGAAAGTCTAAGAGGATTTGACAATTGTTTTATTTCGAAAGGAAGCCGTTCTCTCAAACCAATTTCTACACGCACGTGATCTTCTTCGTTCTTTGTGCGAACAACTTCGATAGAACTTTTTGGTATAGACGATCCTGCAGGCAGAAATTTAACTGACGATCTTGGGACAAAAACAATTTCATTCTTAGCAAGACGGAGTCTCAGCCAATCTTGAATTTCCCCATCACAAATTGCTTTTATTCCCCCCGGTAAAAATAATTTATATCCTAATCCCTGTGCTGTTCTTCCAACAACTAAATTCGGTTCATCAAGTAACTCAACAATGTCATATTGAAGAGATTGATTAATCGTAATCGTTCCTGGTAAAGCATAATCAAGCTTACCGAGCTTTTCATGAGAAAAATGTACGGTGAGTCTCCTCTCTTTCCAATTTTCATTGGGGAGAATAAAATGTCCTTCATAGATTCCTTTCACAGTATCAGAAGATTGCACAAATCCGCTGCCGAAAATTGCTTCACCAAGATAAAATTCGTTCGTAATGAATGTTTCAACCATTGGAAATTGTTCTTTCACACCGGAAATGGAGAATGCAGCATTGCATCCAGGAGTTGCTTTGATCTTTAGATCTATCACTTCACCGGGTAAAAGTTTTTGATTAACATTCGGTTGATTTGAAAATGAGACGTCAACCTGCAGAATTTCTGGTGATGAAGTTACTAAGGGCAGATTCGTTTTGACGTAATGCTTAAACTCATCTGTAACTCCATTAGCGATCAATTTGAAATCCAAATAAGCATTTACCGGAAGAGTTGAGGAATCGGGCAATTGAATAATTAAATCTTGAGATTCATAGATCACGCGGGTATAATGAATGAATGCTCCATCTTGTTCAATTTGAGCTTCATCTCCATTAATAAATAATTTTGCGTTAGATGGGGTAACAGTCCCCAAGACATAACAAAACCCATTTTGCGTATTTAAGACAGTCCCGGCAGAAGGATGAACAATTTTAACTTGTGGAGTTTCCGTTCCTTCCGAAAAGTTAGTGAGGGAAAGAAAAACTATCAGTAAAAGAAAGACTAATTTCTTTTTAATTCTCATTAACGAAAATTGTCTCCGATCTCTCAGAACCGATTGAGATAATTTTAATTGGTACGTTTAAAAATTCTTCTATGAAATTTAAATATTTTTTTGCTTCTGTTGGGAGCTTATCATATTTGGAAGCACCTTGAAGATTTACCGTCCAGCCGGGAAATGTAGTGTACACAGGTTCAACTTGATTCAACGTTTTATAATCAATAGGGAAATAGTCGATGACTTTTCCGTTAAGCTTATAATCGGTGCAAATTTTTATCTCCGAAAATTCTCCAAGCACATCAAGTTTGGTGATTGCTATGGAATCGTATCCATTGATGCTGTGTGAATATTTTAACGCGGCAAGGTCAAGCCACCCGCATCTGCGAGGTCTTCCAGTTGTTGCACCAAACTCAGAACCGATCTTTCTTAACTCATCGCCGACTTCATTTTTCTGTTCGGTGGGAAATGGACCTTCACCGACTCGAGTAGCATAGGCTTTCACAATTGCGATTGTCTCTCCAATTGCTTTTGGTGGAATTCCAAGTCCGGTCAAAGCTCCGCCGATTGTAGGATTTGAAGAAGTGACGAACGGATAATTTCCATGGTCGATGTCGAGCAAAGCACCCTGCGCCCCTTCGATTAAAACTTTTTTTCCTGATTTAATAGCTTTATTCACATATAATGAATCAGTCAGAATATATGGCAGGAGTTTCTTTCCTATCGAAATCGCTTCCTCTAACATTGTTTCAAAATTAATTTCATTTTGATTGTAATAATTTTTCAGCAGAATATTTTTTTGTTTCAAGTTATTTTTAATCTTGAACGATAGGATATCTGTATCAAAAAAATCGATCGCTTGAATTCCGAGCCGCGCACTTTTATCGGTATAAGCAGGACCTATCCCGCGTCCTGTAGTTCCGATTTTCTGATCTTTGTTTTCACTTAAATTATCGATCAATTTGTGATACGGCATAATGATTTGTGTATTGGGAAGAATAAAAATTCTTCCATCAGGATTTATTGACTGTTCTCTCAAGAATTTTATTTCTTCAAAGAAAGCAGCCGGATCGAGGACTACTCCATTCCCAATCACACAGTCAACTTTATCATGGAGTATCCCGGATGGGATGAGATGCAAAATATATTTTTTATCCTTCACAATAACAGTATGGCCTGCATTTGCACCTCCTTGAAAGCGTGCAACCATATCACACTCACTGCTAAGAATATCAACAATTTTTCCTTTACCCTCGTCTCCCCATTGCGCACCTAAAACTACTTTAGCGTTCATTAACTCCTCGTTGGTCAAAAAAAACTCCGAATTAATCCTGGATGAATTAATACGGAGTTTACTGTTCAGTACAAAAACTAATTAACTTTTATAACTTTCAACTGCAGCATTAACTGATTCGAAATGCTCAAATATTGTGATCAATTTTGTAATAATCAGCAGACTTTGAATTTTTTCAGTAGCATTTGCAAGTTTCAAGTCGCCACCGCCGTTTTTCATAGTAGTCAATCCACCGATCAGCATTCCCAAACCGGAACTGTTCATAAATTTCACAGAAGCTAAATCAACGATGACGTTTTTCTTTTCTTCCTCAAGTAACTTGTGGAGAGTTGTATTCAATTCCGCTGCTTCTGGACCACCCATTACGTTTCCCTTAAGCTCTATAATTACAGCATTGTATGCTTCGGATTGTGTTATTTTCATGGTTCTTCCTTAAGTTTGATTCAACCCAAATTTGTCATTAGAAAAGCGCTAATGACAAATCGACTAACATTTTCTAAGATTTTGAAAGAGAAACACCAATATGAAAAACTTCAAAACCAAGAAAAT
>JAHJVF010000466.1 GCA_018828505.1 Bacteroidota bacterium
AAACCATTCGTTTCATCCTGTAGATTTCGTATTGCTTCGAGATGAATTACAATATCTTCATCCGTCTCGATGTGTCCGTACATCATAGTTGCGGTTGTTTTATAACCGAGTTGTTGTGCCTCTTTCATTACAAAAAGCCAGTCGTCTGTTTTCCCTTTTAGTCGGCTCATTTTTCTTTTCACTCGATCACTCAAGATTTCAGCACCGCCTCCGGGAATTGTTCTAAGACCCGCTTTCCATAATTCTTGTAATACTTCCTTTACACTTAAACTGGAGACTTCACTCATTCCAATAATTTCTGAAGTTGAAAAAAAGTGCGGATGAATTTCATGAACTTCTTCTCGAGTTCTTCGCACTAAATCTAGATAATACTGAAATGGTAATTTCGGATTTACACCACCTTGAAGCAGAACAGTCGTTACCCCACGCTTTGCAGAATCTTTGAACTTCTGTATCATCTCATCGACAGTGAAAGTGTAAGCATCGGAATCTTCCTCGTGCCGATAAAAAGCACAGAATGTGCAGTCAATCTCACAAATGTTGGTATAATTTGGATTTGTATCGATTACAAAAGTTACTTGCTCTTTTGGATTATATCGGTAACGAATTTCAGTGGCAGCCTCACCGAGATCGAGCAGCTCGGCAGTGCTTAAAAGCTGCAATCCTTCCTGGAAAGAAATTCTTTCACCTTGAGAAGATTTGTTTAATATTTCTTTATTTGTCATAGTGTTAAATAATGATTAGGAACGGAGATTATTATGTCCATAGGACTCTCCGAGGGGGGTCTTTAACCTTCGGAGATGATTTGGATTTCCCACGATCTAATCAAATCATAATTATCTTAAAGATTTGTGTTCCAATTCTAATTTCAATAATTTTCTAAATGTATTAATCGCTTCTTTTTCTTTTTCACCAATTTTATAATTCAACTTCAGAAAATAATCTTTAATCTCATCACTGTTCAAGCCAAGTCTTTTTCCTCGATATTGTCCAAGTTCATTTAAATTGCTCATTCCGTTTTCGTAAGCCATTTTCAACATTTCATTAAATCTTTGTTTTTCGTCTTGCGGGAATGATTTTTTTATTACCCAAATTGCAAAAACAAATGGGAGTTTCTTCCACTCATACCATAATTCGGCGAGATCATACTGATGAATAAAATCTTTCAAATGTAATTTTCTAAATCTCAGGGCATCATCTCCAATTGTTAGGAATGCATCGTAGTTGGGGAGATCATCTGCATGAGCGCTGATGTTTTCATTTATGTATGTTGCGTCGATGTTATATCTATGCTCGATTATCACTCGTAGTAATTGCGAAGAGGTTGAGGTCTCATTAGTCACGGCTATAGTTTTTTGAGATAATCGTTCGATAGGATATTTTGAAAACAATAAAACGCTTTTCACTTTTTGATTTCCAACGATCCCATAGTCAAGCATTTCATATGATTCTTCTTTCTCGAAAAAGTCCATTAATGAAATTATCCCGGCCGTTAGATTATCTTTTTTGAAGAGCTTCCCCAATTGCCGCGGTGGTGAAGAAAATATTTTATAGTCTCCTTTTTCGAGGTGTTCAAAAAATGGTGCCGTATTCAGATAAGAAACTTTTCCAATGATCTTATCGCTATGCAGTTTTACCGGATTGTAATTTATATCGCGCTCTACCGGAATTTTTCCAGCATCACTGATGATTTTAATAAGCTTATCTTTAGCAAGAGTCATCGGAGTGATTGCGCCTGCATCGTGAGCGATCCGTTCGCCGCCGACAGTTCCGTCCATATCATCAGCACCGAAACTCAGCGCTACAGAAGCAAGCTGCTCGGTTAGCATTATCCAATATGCTTTGATGTGGTCAAAATTGTTCAGCATCAAACGAGAAATTGCAATTGTTTTTAAATCATCAATTGCAGAAGTGAAATGATCGCGGACTTTAATTCCAGTATTACCCGGTTGAAATGCAAGAGGAATAAATGAAAGAAATCCATTTGTTTGTTTTTGTGCTTCCCGGAGTTTTATGAAATGATTTACTCTCTCTTCCAGAGTTTCGATGTGTCCGTAAAGCAAAGTCGCATTTGATCTTATTCCGAGCTGATGAGCGGTTTTATGAATTTCGAGCCAACGTTTCTCGCCAATCTTTTGATTAAATAATAATCTTCTTACTCTTTCAGAAAATACTTCTGCACCGCCGCCGGGTAAAGTTCTTAATCCGGCTTCTTTCAGTTCGAGCAGAACATCTTCAATTGATTTTTTAAATTTTTTGTGAAAGAAATCTATCTCAACAGCAGTCCATGCTTTTACATCGATCTGTGGGTAATTTTTTTTGATCTCACGAATAAGATCAACGTAATAATTCCAGGGCCAATCGGGATGAAGTCCGCCTGTGATATGAACTTCTAACAATTCAGGGGAAAGCTTTTGTAAAATTTCTTCGATTGAATGTTTATAAGCTTCCTCGCTTCCTTTTTTCACGGCGAAATCGCAAAACTTACACGAGAGTACACATATGTTTGTCGGCTCAATTTTTTGATTAACAATAAAATAAACCGCATCTCCGCTTTTTTCTGTCTGAAGCCAGTGAGCCATTTTGCCAAGGGGAATCAGATCGTTTGAATGGAACATGGTCAATCCATCTTCAAGCGAAAGCTCAATATTGTTTTGAACCTTTTCCCAGATTGTAATTAGATTTTTATCGCGGAAGGAAAAGTATAAGTTCAAAAATCATTCTTTCTATAAAATTCTAACCAAAGATATTTGAATTTTTTTGTAGAGCGAATCGTAAGAAATGCGTTAGAAATGACATATCTCGACTTGGAAATCAGGTTTTAGAGATATGTCATTTCTCACAACGCATAGATTCGCTCAATATCATCTGAGCGAAACTCCGTCCCGCAAGCCCCGACAAGCCCGCCTGCCTCACAGCTATAGACGTGGCGGGCAGGTCGGGATAAACCTGCCACTTCATAGCTATCTTGTGGCGGGCGGGATGTTCCACTTCGCTCTACATCCGCCGATGGCGGATAATATATAGAGATTTTCTCTAAATGACCGAATAAATAATTTAAATACATATTTATTTTATTATTCGCAGTTATTATGATATTGAAATAACTATTACTTGTTTAGATCGATTCTTTCACCTGGCATAAAGAATCTTTCCGGATTCGATTACTTCTTTTAAAAACCAATCTCCTTGAGGTATGCGTTTCTTTATTTCGTCTTCTGTTCGGACAATAATATCAAGTGCAAAATGAATTGGTGTAAGTGAGCGATAAATCTCATAGCGTTGCTCAATTGGTCGCTTATCTGTGTTCATTACAATAAGAAGATCAACATCGCTGTTTTCATCAGTAACACCATTAGCGTAAGAACCGAATAGAATTATTTTTTCTACATCAAATTTCTCTGCAATTCGCTTTGCGATTTCCCGAATCAATTTCATTGATACTTTATTATTTTTTTTCCTCATTTCAATAACTTTTCCCATTTTGTATCAATTAATTTAATGATTTCAGGGCTCATTTTTAAAGGTTTCGGGTAACCTTCTTTCCATGTTGCATCGATTCCCATGGTTCCTTTATAAATGGGACTTATTCCGATGAGTTTTTGCTCTGAAAAAATTATGTCACGTTCTGCATCGAATCGAGTGAAAATTCCCCATATCATTTTTTCTTGATTGTGTATATCGACATCTTCACTAACCAGGGCAATTATCTTAATATCTTTCAACGATTCCAAGCTAACCAATTTTTCTAAAATCTCACGTCCATTATTTTTGACTTTCACAACAAGCAGCGTATTTTCAAATAGGCTAAAATCTATTAAATCCCAACTAACATTTTTCAAGATGCTTTTAATCTTTTCATGGTTAATCTGATTCCGCACTCCGAATTCAGCACTCCGCACTCCAAATTCCGCATTCCGCATTTTATTATCCGTCGCATCAATCACCATCTTACTTCCGAGATTCATTTTGAAACTTGTGAAATCGAGAGTGTCGAGTGGAACTTTCGGGATCATTATGAAATCGTAATGTGGGTCAAAATTTTTCCTTATCTCATTTAATACTGATTTGAAGTCTCGCGGATCGATGTTGCTATCAACAAGAACAACACACTTAGTCAAAGAAAGCTGTCCTTCACCCATAATTGAAAGCGCAGTTTTTGCTGCTTCTTTGTGGTAACGTTCATCAACCGATACAACCAGCAAGTTATGAAATCCCGCCTCATAGTACGCCCAAAGAGAAGAAATTTCCGGATGAATTAATTTTATCAACGGTCCTAAAATTTTCTGAGTAGCATCACCAAGAAATTTATCTTCCATCGGTGGAATACCGACGATAGTTGCTGGATAAATCGGATTTTTTGCTGATGTGATCGCTTTGATTTGAAAGATCGGAAATTCAGCAGCAGCAGAATAATGTCCGAAATGATCGCCAAATGGTCCTTCCATTCTACGAAAATTAGCAGGAACAATTCCTTCTAAAATAAATTCAGCATTTGCAGGTACCTTAATCGAAAGTGTTTTTGCTTTTGTAAATGCGGTACGAGAGCCGCGTAAAAATCCGGCAAACATTGCTTCGTCAATATTTTCCGGAAGTGCGGCAATAGTTGCAAACAACATTGCCGGATCAGTGCCCAAAGCAACGGCAAGTTCAAAATCTTGATTTAATTTTTCCGATTGAAAGTAATGAAACCCTCCTCCTTTTTGAATTTGCCAGTGCATTCCGGTTGTTGAATCATCGAAGACTTGCATTCGATACATTCCGACGTTGCGTTTTCCATTTCGCGGATCGTAAGTAAAAACCTGAGGCAGTGTAATGAATCGGCCGCCGTCTTCGGGCCATGATTTAATTATTGGAAGATCACTTAATCGAACCTGAAGATTTTGTTCTTGAGAAATTCCTTTTCTATTCTTCGGCAGAGTTGAGAGAATGCGTCGAAGCATCGACTTCTGTTTAATGAGCTTTAACGGTTTTGGTGGAATTAATTCTTCTGCAAAGGAAAGGAGTTCACCTCCTAGCTTATCCGGATCTTTTTGAAGAGCAAGCTCAACACGTTTATCACTTGCATACGTATTCATTAAGAGAGGAAATTTGGAGCCGTGAACGTTTGTAAATAGTAATGCCGGTTTGTTCTGAAGAAGTGCTCGATGAGCAATCTCGGTAGCTTCAAGTTCAGGATTTATCTCATCTTCAATTACAAGAAGCTCATTTTCTTTTTTCAGAACTTCTAAAAATTGTTTCAGGTTAGTAAAGCTCATTCAAATTCCTCAGCTCGCCAGCCCTTCTGTTCGCCAATTCCTAAAACTCCATGCAGCTTATCGACAAAGGAATGAATGTATTCATCAACAGTTTTCGGAACGAAGTAAAGCGGCGGAGAGATGGGCATAATAACAGCCCCATAACTTGAAAGTTTTGTGAGCTGTTCGAGTGTATTTGTTGCAAGGGGTGTTTCACGTACGCAAATAATTAACTTATATCTTTCTTTTAAACAAACCTGCGCTGTGCGAGTAATAAGTGTATCCCCCAAACCTGAAGCGATTTTTCCAATTGTAGAAGTTGAAGCCGGGAGAATAACAAACGCATCGAACTTATTTGAACCGGAAGCTGGAGGAGCGGTTAGATCATCGTCTTTGAAAATTCTTTTCACAAAAGGTTTAAGCGTGTTCTCGCTCTCTCCGGTTTCATCTTGCAGAACAACTTTTCCCCACTTAGTAACAATCAAATATTTATTTGCTGTGGTCCTTTTTAAAAACTCTACCGCATAAATAGAGCCAGAGGATCCGGTTATACCGATAACAAGTTTCATTTTCTTTTATTAATTATAATACTCTGAATTTCGTTCATTACTTGTGCAATATCTGGCTGATCTGATTCAATTGTATCGGATTTAAGATGTTTATGATTAGGGAAAGTTTTTAATTGTGGGTAATGAGGGGCATTGTCGTATCTAAACAACATTTGTCCGTTGAGGTCCTGATAATGGTAACTATAGGTTTTCACTTGAATAGTTTTTTCTACTTCAAAATATTCCATAAAGCTTAAATTTGATTCATTGATAAATGTAACACACCCATAAACTATCCCAATCGTGGAGGACCTTTTTTCTTTTTTAATATCAACAGCAAGGATAATTGGTGAACTGAATAAAACATCAATTGCACTAAAATATTCTTCAATTGACAAACCGGACTCCGGCAAGATGCTTTTGATCGGCTTTTAATCGATTTAGAATTTGAACTTCTGCCGCCCACAACATTATTTCCGGATCATCACCCATTAGGCCACTTTTGTACTTTTCGAAAAAAACATTCGAACTTATCTTATATGTTTTTTCAAAGGACTTTAGTTTTTTTTCTGATAATTTAATTGAGGTAGTGATTATGTTTAGTTCTCGATCCAAAACTGACTTGAGTAATTTTTTGCTGTGTGAATTATTGATCTTAATTTTTTCCATTTTAAAATTGTTCTTTCTTTCCGTCACATACAATTTAACCGAAACCGAATGCTTGTTCAAGTAAGATTAAAAGTTCGAATTAAATTGCTGGTTTACGATAGTATCTAATCGAATGATCTAGCAGATTTTACTTGATCTGCCTAACTCCAGATATTCAGATAATCCCCTGAAAAATTATCATAAAAAACACAACTAGTCCAACAACTGAATTGATCTTAAAAAATGCAAGTTCGACATTCTTCTCAGCATACTTGTGTTCGAAGAAAAGCAATACTGCAATAGCGATCAAAAACACAAAAGTAAAAGCATTGTATGATGAATAAAAATGTAACGCGGCTAAAAACAAGAATGAAACGAAATGCAGCAGCATTGAAAAAATTAGTGCTTTCCTTTTACCGAATTGAACTGGAAATGAATGAAGACTATGTAATCGATCGAATTCTTCATCAAGAGTCGAATAGATAATATCGAATCCTGTTCCCCAAAAAAGTGTGAACAAAGTTATTAAAGCACCGGGCAAAATCCCATCAAATGAATTTGTGACTGCAAACCATCCTCCGAGCGGAGCACAAGCTAATCCAAGTCCAACACCGAAGTGGGCATAATGAGTAAATCTCTTTAGATATGGATAGATAATAAAAATAATAATTGGGATCGGTGAAAGCACAAAACAAAAAATCGAAATAAAATATGCTGTACAAAAATATCCCGCAAGCGAAGTGAAAAGAATTATCTTTGCTTTGAGCTTTGAAATTTTTCCACTTGGGATCTCACGATTTAGAGTTCTGGGATTTTTCTTGTCGATTTCGGCATCGATAATACGATTTGCAGTCATAGCCGCAACTCGTGCGAATGTAGCCGCAATTAAAACGAGTATTGAGATTTTAACCGAGGGAAAACCTTGAGATGCTAAAAATACTCCAGCATAAATTAATGGAAGCGAAAAAAATGTGTGCTCGATTTTAATGAACGATAGATATTTTTTAAAGTTCATGTTTAAAATATTGCCAATTTGAAATAACCCATTAAGATTACTCTAATTTTTTCCCGTAATGTTTCTCGATAAAACGAACAATTTCTTTATAAAATAATTCAGCATTATTCACTTGAGTATTAACTTCGTCTTTTCCAATCACATAGAAATCTTGGTAATCGCTATCCAGCCGTAGTTCAAAAGCGTTAGATAATATTTTACCAAGATTTTTATCAAGTTTACCAGTGTGAATAAATTTATCATGAAATAAATGAATTATGCCAGAATGCGTTTTACTATCAGTTCCTTCTAAAGCTAAAAGAGCTCTTACCGAATGGAACATGGAATAGTATAAACTACTCAACGCTGATTTAATCAAATATTTTTCCATTAAAATTTTCGCACTAAGGATTTCTTCTTTTGCTTTCTCAATACGATATTTAGCTATGTCAAATTGTTTTTCATCCATGAGTCGAATCTAAAAAGATATTTTGAGCAAAAAAATGTTCTGATTTCATTCCAAAATCTGATTTAATAATTTTCATGATGACCTTTTTAGAGTAGACTCATCCATATAAGACAATCCCGTCTTTCAACACATTCTTAAAGAATGGTAGAGCATCTTTATATTCTTCAAATCTATTTTCGTTTTCTATCCTAATTGAGATGAGCAATCTATACTTGTTCAAGAAATACAGGATAATGTCTCCTCTAAGCTGTCTATACGAACTTAAATCTAGATCCTCGACTATGACTAAAACATCAATATCTGAAGATGGGGTATTTTCACCGCGTGCATACGAACCAAATAAAATAATTTTTTTTACCGCATATCCAAATAGGTCTTTAATTTTATACTCTAACTCAAATAAAAATTCTTTGTTCATTTTTAATTCATTCTAATGAGAGATGATCGAATGATAGTTTTATTTGTTTACAATTTAACTTTATTGTTCAGTTAGTTCAAGATAGAATTAAGTTAATTGACTTTCATTGGAACAACATAGACAGCTTTTATGTTTGTGTATGAGATGAAAAAATATATACTTTTAATAATTATTCTATTCTTTGTGGCATCGACCACGGATTCTTATTCTCAATGTTCGGATGCAGGAATATGTTTTATCGGTGGGAAATCCAACCAAGCTAAAAGTCAATTCGGTATCAGTTATACTTATGGTAAAAGTGATGAAGCCAGCGGATTGTCCTTTAACTCTCTCAAGTTAATTGGTGATGTTATAATTTATGATGATGTGAGACTCGCTTTTGACCTTCCGTATTCAACTCAAAGTGGAAATTTAGGGAATGTCAAAGGTCTCGGAGATATTAGCTTTTTGATTAAATATTTTTTAATCAATGAAAATGACTCGAAGTTTGCTGTTCAAGGAGGCGTGAAGTTAGCGACTGCAAATATCAACTCAGGAAACTTGCCGCAGGCATATCAGAGCGGACTTGGTACTAACGATATTCTTCTCGGACTAAGCTATGCAGTAGAAAAATTCAATTT
The DNA here is from genome assembly GCA_018828505.1 of Bacteroidota bacterium. Lineage (GTDB taxonomy): Bacteria > Bacteroidota > Ignavibacteria > Ch128b > Ch128b > JAHJVF01. The sequence goes on from JAHJVF010000466.1 coordinate 8,935, forward strand.
CTCGGCAGCCTATCAGATTTCACGCGGAAGAAACAAAAACTCGATCGACAGATTGAAACGTGGTGATGATCTTATGCTTCGTGGGGGATATGCGGATACTTTTGGGGATTTTCGATTTTCTGGAGAATTAATTGCACTTAAGCGTTTGCATAAATCCAGTATTGTTGATCCATTAAATCTTTCTCATTTTGTTGATGTACCTGGAAGCGATCAGTTTCAGATAGACTTGATGGCAAAAGTCGGCTACTTAATCATATCTGATTTTAATATTGAGACAGTATTTGCAATTCCATTTCTGAAAAGAAAAATTAACATCGATGGATTAACAAGGGCATTTACTATTTCGATAAGTAGTTTTTATTCTTTTTCTATTTAACGGAACTCCAGTTTTTTGTGAATAGATCTGAGAGATATTTGATCTGGGACCATTTCAATTAACGTATTTCATCTTGATCGAGCCTTGAGGATCTTGCCAGGAAGGCATCAGATAAAAATAAATTTTTAACTTAAAATCACTCCAAAACTTCAACAATTTTTTGTATCTTTAGCACAATTAATTGTAATTCTAAATTTGGAGATAGTGTGGCGGACAACGGAAAATACATAATCGGCATCGACGGCGGCGCAACAAAAACTACCGCTGTTCTATCAGATATTTCGGGAAATATACTTGCTGAATTATCAAGCGGTCCCGGAAATTTTCTTTTAATTGGAGTTGAACAAGCAGCAAAAACAATTTCAGATCTTATTCTCGACGTTTGCAATCACGCTGAAATTAGTTCGCAGAATGTAGAAGTTGTTAGTATCGGATTGACTGGTGCTGGTAGGGAAGCTGATGCAGAAAAAATGAAAAATGAACTCATTGAGTTTTGGAACGGGCGTTATTCATTCTCACTGAAAAATGTAATTGTGACCAGCGATGCACGGATTGCTCTGGAAGGTGCTTTTTCGGGTAGTCCCGGGATCATTCTGATCGCAGGAACAGGTTCGATTATGTTTGCAAAAGATCGAGATGAAGAAATGCATCGTGTCGGCGGATTCGGCAGGTTTATTGGAGACGAAGGAAGTGGTTATTCGATAGGTCGTTGTGGTCTATCGGCAATTGGGAAGGCTTTGGATGGAAGATTTCCAGAAACAAAGTTAACCCAAGTAATCGCTGAAAAATTTTCCATTCATACTGCCGAAGATCTTATTAATGCTGTTTATAAAGAAAATTTTGATTTAGCATCAGTTGCACCATACGTAATTCAATGTGCTGAAGAAGGGGATGAAATCTGTCGGGAAATTTTAAGAAAAGAAGCTGATGAGCTGGTCCTTCATGTAAAAGCAATAAAGAATAAAATAAAATTTAAAACAGTAGCGGTCGCGTTTATCGGCGGGTTAATCTCGAGTGAGAATTATTATGTTAAGCTTCTTCGAAAAAATATCATGCAGAAAATCGAAGGTGTAACTGTTGTAAATCCGGAACATCCACCAGCATATGGAGCGATTTTGCTTGGAATGGAATCAATCTCCGGTGAAGAAAGCTGATGATAAATCAAAATTCAAAATTGAAAATTCAAATCTTCAAATAAAAAATAAAATCTTGTATTTGAAGAATATTCCATCCACACCTTGTTTAATTTTTCCATTGTCATTTTTCAATTTCTTTTTTTTGATTTTTAAATTGAGTCGCTTTTTATGAAGCTGCAGCAACTAAACTTACTATTAAGGTTTCGAAATGAACAAAAAAAATAATTTATCGCAGGAAGAAAACAAGTTACCTAAAGAAGAAAATAAAAAATCAACAAGAAGTCCGTGGCTTTTTATTCCCACACAATACTTTGCAGAAGGAGTTCCGTTTATTCTTACAAACCAGCTCTCGGTTGCGATGTACAAATCACTTGAAGCGTCAAATGCTTTCATTGGATTTACTAGTTTTCTTTACTTACCGTGGTCGATAAAATTATTTTGGGGACCATTGATTGATGCGTATGGTACTAAACGAAAATGGTCGATTTACATGCAGCTTGCATTGGCAATTTGCTTTGTTATTGTTGCGTTAACAGTTCAACTCCCTTCTTTTCTTTTTTTATCGTTAGTGATTTTTACCGTGATTGCATTTCTTTCAGCAAGTCATGATATCGCTACCGATGGATATTATCTTCATGTTCTAGATAAAAAAAATCAGGCTTTTTTTACAGGAATAAGAAGCACTTTTTATCGTTTAGCAATGATAGTCGCCGGTGGAGTTTTAGTAAAACTTGCTGGAGATATTGGCGAAAGCAGCGGAGTGATTGCACATGGCTGGTCGACCGCATTTGGAATTGCAGCAGCGATTTTTCTTCTTCTGTTTTTCTATCATCAATTGATATTGCCCCATCCGGTTACCGACCATGCAGTAAAAACAGAAACAAATAAAATTCCATACGGAAAAATTTTCAAAGAATATTTCAGTCAAAATAAAATCGCTGCGATTCTATCTTATATTCTGCTGTATCGATTTGGCGAGGGCTTGCTTGTGAAAATGGCTCAACCGTTTTTTCTAGACAAACCTGAGGTCGGTGGATTAGGACTTTCCCTTAGTGATGTTGGCTTGATGTATGGTACATTCGGAATAGTTGCGCTTCTTATCGGGGGAATACTTGGCGGCTGGATGATCAAAAATTATGGATTGAAAAAACTCATCTGGCCATTTGCTCTTTTCATGAATATTCCAAATGCACTTTATGTTTATATGGCTTATTTTCAACCGACAGATTTAACTACCATTGATCTATCTTTTATTCCCACCTTATTTGGTTCATCTGCTGTGTGGACTTGGACTCTTAATCCGGTAGCCCAAGCGTGCATTATTATTGAACAATTTGGTTACGGAGTTGGATTCACTGCATTCATGGTTTTTCTGCTTTATACTTCAAAAGGGGAATTCAAAACTTCTCACTTTGCAATTTCAACAGGATTGATGGCAGTCGGAATGATGATTCCCGGATTTACTAGTGGCGTAATTCAAATGGAAGTCGGTTATGTCTGGTTATTCACACTAAGCGTTATTACTACTATACCTGGAATGATTACGATTTTCTTTTTACCGTTAGAGGATGAAAATGTTTGACATAGTATTGTTGAGACACCGAGAATCTTTCGTTATAAATCTTCAATAATATGGCGGCTTTACAGTTGGCGGAAATCTGTTAATATTTTGTCTGAGGGTATTGAATATTATCGAGTATCCTCTTCCATCTAAATAATATCATCACTTTCCTGAAGTAAATGATCACATTTAATATTTAGCTCCTTAATTCTTCGATATAAAGTTGCAACGCTGATGCCTAAACTTTTTGCAGCTTTTTCCTTGTTAAACTTATTCACTTCGAGTGCATTGTCTATTAATAACTTTTCATAAAAACGTAGGGAATCATTTAAGTTCATCGAATAGCCAAATTGTATTTTCTCATTAACTGAAAGGAGGTCAGATGGAAGATGTTTTTTTGTAATTATTTCATCATCACAAAATATTATTGCTCGTTTAATTACTGACTCGAGTTCAAATACACCTCCAGGCCAATCGTAATTATAAAAAATATTAAAAACTTCATCATGAATGTTAAAAATTTCCTTTTTAAACTGATCTCTATATTTTATGAAAAAGTTTCTGGCAATTTGAGGAATATTTTCTTTACTTTCTGAAAGAGAGGGTAAAAACAATTTTTCTTGAGATATGAAGGAAAATAAATCCTCGCGAAAATTTTTATTGAGTATCTCACTATGGAGGTTAATATTTGATCCGCATATGACTCTAAAATTATAGTGAAACTTTTCTCCCTTAACAATTATATAAGAATTATTGTTATGTAAAATCTCTAATAACTTTACTTGTCCTGCCATATTCAATAAATCTATTTCATCCAAGTATATCGTAGCAGAATATTTATTTTTTATTGAACTAGCTTTTTTATGAACAGTAAAATTATCGTAGAACCATTTTTGGAGAGATATATCGTTTAAAAGATTAGAATTTGCATAAATAAAACTATCTTTTGCATTATTACTATTTTCATGGATATATCTTGCTAAAAGCTCTTTAGTAGTATTTCGTTTTCCAGTAATTAATATGTTAAGATTTGTTGGAGCAACACGATCAATGATACTAAACAAAGAAATAGAAATATTGCCAAAAAGTATTAAATTGTCTTTAGCTGTTTTTCCAAGGCTTAACATTATAATTCAATTATTTTATAATTCGTAATTGATAATACAAATACTTTATCCATTTTTGAATAATCAAAATACCTCAAAAATTATTGCCTTTAAATAATGAGCCGAATCAAAAAAGGTCAAAATTGAAAATCAATGATTCGTTTTTGGTTCAATTTCAAAACAATTTTTATTGAAATTATCCTTTTTTGAGTAGGCTCAATAATAATTGGTATTATAAAAAAACTCTTAAAATTGTTTATTTTTTTTCGTTGTTTGTTCGGTTCGCGAATATTTCATGAATATGAAGATAAAACGAGATCATTTTTTAATTTAATAACTAACTTATTTTTATGTGTCTCAATAATTTCTCAATTTAATTTGAAAGAACAGAAATGACTTCTTTTAAAGAAATATTTTTCACATTAAGTCTAATAATCATTGTATATCCAACTTAATTAAATGGCTCAACATTTTTTAAAATTAATTCAAGCATATCAAATGGATTCATTCCAACTCAAAAATAATTTATAATCATCTCAATCATCAGCAACTTATTATTAATTATCCTCATCTGAAAATGTGTAACCTGCACCTCTCACACTTTTAATATAAATTGGATTTGAAGGATCGGGTTTAATATGCTTCCTAAAACGTGCAATGAAATTATCAACGGTTCTTGTTTCGATTTCAGTTGCTTTTTGTGTTTGGTGATTTTCATAAAGTGCGCATCCCTACTGTTTCATATAGACTGTCGAGAACCACAGCTTAAAGAGCGGATCGATGAATTCGATATGCTGTGGCGTTATATCAATGATTTCCTTGTTCACCAGCGATTCTTTAATACGGTTCACATTCCCCGATGTTCCTAGCCTGTACGCATGCAACGTTTCTGCCGCACTAAATTGTGTAACATTACTGCACAGTGCCTTAAGGAAATTGATCTGCAGATTTGTTAGCCCATCCACTTCCCGTTGAAACAGAATTGCATACTGTGTCAGCAGTGTTTCGATAGAGAATCGGTACTCCTGTTCTGTGCAGGTCTTCTTTGTAGCGCTCCACACAGTGTGTGCGAGTTGCTGTACAAAATATGGATGGTTCTCCATCTGGCGTGCAATCTGGAGGGCTAAATTTTCACTAATAGATTTGCCTGTCCTTTTAAATCCCGATTTGATAAAAGAAACCCAATATGTTTCCGGAATTTTTTCAAGAAATAAGACGTCTCCAAATTTATATAAAGGCATGGATTTATTTTCAAATAATTCGGTCATCATATGGCGCTTGCTGCCATACAAACAATAGGTGGCAAGTTTGTGATGTTGCCAGTGTGCCCGCAGCTTTTTCTGAAAGGTTAGGGGATTATCAAAAAAGCCGATGTTCTGAAATTCATCAAGACATACGACAAGCCGTATCTTGCGCTCTTTACTCACTATTTCAGGAAGATTTAGGACCTCTTCAGGAGACTTCCTCACCTCTTCCCAATTCAAGCTCACGGAAAAATCACTACCTGGGTCGATACCGACACTAAATTTCGGGGTAATTTGTTTAAAGAAATGTTTTGCACTTTCTATACGCTCCTTCCATTTGGGAAAAGAAACACGCATTACCTCTTTGGTCAAGTGTGAATAAAACTCCTGCTCATTTCGCACATTGAACAGGTCTAAAAAACAAAATCGCACTCCTGGAGTGTTCCTTTGAAGCGTTTGCCCTACTCGTGCAACTAACGACGATTTACCCCATCGACGGGGAGAAATTAAAATACTGTTAATTCCGGAAGCAATGTTGTCTGAAAGCCTTTTCTGTTCGGGCTTACGATCAGTGAATGCTTCGCCCGAGGCGATCTTGCCGTAGATGAAGGGACTATTCATGTTCTCTCAAATTTCTTACACAAATGTAACTTACAATATTGTAAGTTGCAAGTATGTAAGGTGGCATGTCTCCCGAGTCGGTATCAAATGTCTCCTTTAATTCAGGATGAGCGAATCAATTTTTTGCTAAAAGCACCCCTTCAGAACTTTTTACATTTTTACTACTCTTATATGAGGTGAACTTTTAGTTTTTCTTCCAACCAATTCAAATTAGTGTCAACTTAAATCTATCGATTTATCTTAATCCGAAAATATATAACCTGCTCCTCTCACACTTTTAATATAAATTGGATTTGAAGGATCAGGTTCAATATATTTTCTCAAACGTACAATAAAATTATCAACTGTTCTTGTCTCGATTTCTGCTTTTATACTCCAAACATTTTCGAGTAAATCCTTGCGGGACACTATTTTCCCTTTGTTTTGTATTAAATATTTCAATGCCATTGCTTCATGCGGAGTCAATCTGATTGTGTTCTTCTCTCTCGTGCAGATTAATTTTTCAAAATCAATTTCGATATTTCCAAAACAGTAAACAGGTTGGAAATCGGTTGCCGACTTATACCACATTTTGCGTTTTAACATTCCCCTCACCCGCAAAATTAATTCATCAAGATGAAACGGCTTTGTAACATAATCATCAGCTCCAAGTTCCAAACCCTTAACACGGTCTTCTATTCGGGTCATCGCGGTTAACATTAAGATAGGTAACTGCGGATTTTTTTCGCGGATATATTGAGTTACTTCGAAACCATTAACATAGGGAAGCATAATATCAAGAATGATGAGATCATAATCCTGCGAACTTAGTTTTTCAAGCGCTACTTTGCCATCCTTAACCCAAGAGACTATACAACCTTCTTCCGTTAAATTGTACTGCAGACCAATGGCAAGCGTTTCTTCATCTTCTACTAATAAAATTTTACTCCCTTCAAGCATCTCTTTACTCATTTATTCCTTTCCTGAATATGTAATCCTCTGGAGACTGTTCGCCGTAGGCGAGCTCTTGCTCCCTTTCTCTTTTTCGTGTTAGCTTTAACAGATAATTTATATAATATTTTTTTGAAGCCTGATATATTGGTAGTTCAATCCGGAAAGTTGTCCCTTTATTTAGTCCTTCACTGAATACCAAAATTTTTCCGCCATGGCTTTTTATAATCTCTTTTACCAAATAGAGACCTAATCCTGTTCCTTTAACACTCGGGATGTCTTTATGATAGATGCGATGAAATTTTTTGAATACTACTTTCAAATCTTTAGCACTAATGCCAATACCTCTATCGCTAAAATCTATCAAGAATTTTTTCTTGTCATATTTCAAATTGACGTTAATCCTTACCGGTTCCGATGAATATTTAGTCGCATTATCTACCAAATTATCGAAAACAATTTTTAATGCATTTGAATCGACAACGCATTTACATGGTGCTGAACCATCCACTATAAGTGAATCTTCTGGAATTTTAAATTGATTCATAGTTTCACTTAAGAGTGTTCGCGTAATCGTTTCTGCAGTATAAATATGAAAATCGTGGGCAACTTTCTTATGTTCAATTCTCGGAATTTCTAATATCGAATTGATCAAACTATTTAATCGCTCGGTATCCTTTAACATAAAGCCTAAAAATTCTTTCTGACTGGATGCGGCAACATCCCGTGTACTCAAGGTTTCAAGATAGAGTTGGATCGAAGCTAACGGAGATTTTAATTCATGCGTAACGTTGGAAATAAAGTTATCGTAAAGCTTAGCGAGTCTTAATTGTACACTTAAATTCTTATATATTATGAATGTGCCGAAAGCCACAGCTACAATTAAGATTATCCCGCCAACAAAAATTAAAACATTGGGGCTGTCTATGATAATTTGAGGGGAAAGCTTATTGCCGACCTGTTCCAAAATAATATAATTTGAAACATACCAATAGATCCACAAACCCAGAAGACCCATCCACGCAAGCTGAGCAAGAATAAAAACTAATATGTGGTTAAATAGGACGTTTTTCTTTTTCATCACAATTTATTCCAGATTGAACTACTTCATCATAAAGAAATCATCTCGCATAAATATCATTTATGAGACGAATCTTAACTACACGCCTGCGTGCCGCCTGCCTTTGCCGAAGCGGCTTGCCTACGCCTGTGTCTGCCGTATGAAACTTTCAGAAGGCGGGCTACGCGCAGGCAGGTAACGCCCGCATATCAAAATACCTGTTTACCGAAGCTTTGCGT
>JAHJVF010000467.1 GCA_018828505.1 Bacteroidota bacterium
AAGATAATTAAGCTCATGCGTCAATATTTGGATGATCGCGGTTATATCGAAGTAGAGACTCCCATTTTGCAGCCAATTTATGGTGGCGCTGCCGCAAGGCCTTTTGTTACTAAGCACAATGCTCTCGGCATTCAACTCTATTTAAGAATTGCTGATGAATTATATTTAAAACGCCTTATCATTGGTGGATTCGAAGGCGTTTATGAAATATCCAAAGATTTTAGAAATGAAGGAATGGATCGCGAACATAATCCCGAATTCACCATGTTGGAATTGTACGTTGCATTTAAAGACTATTATTGGATGATGGAATTTGTTGAACAGATGATTTCTTCAATCGTTTTTGAACTGCACGGAAAATATAATATTGAGATTGAAGGACAGGCTATTGGTTTTAAACCACCCTGGAAAAGAATTTCGATGGCTGAATCAATTAAAGAAGAATTTGGAATTGATGTCTATACTATCGATGAGAAATCGCTCCGGGTCTTCGCAACTGATAAGGGACTCGAGTTGGAACCGAATCTTCAACGTGCAAAAATTATCGATGAAATATTCAGTGTATTAGTGCAACCAACATTGATTCAACCGACTTTTGTGAGAGACTATCCAATTGAGATTTCTCCCTTAGCTAAAATTCACCGAACGAATAAAAATGTTGTCGAGAGATTCGAAGGTTTTGTAATCGGAAGAGAACTTTGTAATGCCTTTAGTGAACTTAACGATCCAATGGACCAAAGAAAACGATTTGACGAACAGGTTAAAATGCGTACAGCTGGTGATGAAGAAGCTCACATGTTCGACGAGGATTTTGTACGAGCACTTGAATATGGAATGCCTCCGACTGCCGGTCTGGGAATTGGAATCGATCGACTAGTAATGTTACTGACGAACCAGCATTCAATCAGAGATGTAATTCTTTTCCCGCAGATGAGGAAAGAATCCTAAATATTATTTACTCAAATTTAGCGGTTAATAAAATGATCAATGAGCCGAATCAAAAAAGGTCAAAATTGAAAATCAATGCTACACTTCACGAAACGTTTCGTGCCTGCACGCCAAAGTGTATAGCACAGTTCAAGTTTACCTACGCAAAGCTTCGGTAAACAGGTATTTTGATATGCGGGCGTTACGGCACGCAGGCGTGTAGTGAAGATTCGGCTCATACATAAAAATTTTACATCAACCGAATTTCATGCTTGCCCGCACTTCGTGCATCGTCTCTTCAGCTTTGCTTCTTGCTCTCTTTTCACCATCGATTAAAATTTCTTCGATAAGCTTTGGTTTAGCTTCTAATGTTGATCTTTTTTCTCTAATCGGTTTGAAATATTCTGAGATCTTTTCTGAACAATTCATCTTACAGCTTACACAGCCAAGCACACCGCTTCGGCAATCCTTTTCAATTGTTTCAATTTCATTCGGGTTGAATTTCTTATGATATGTAAACACTAAGCAAATTTCTGGTCTGCCCGGATCGTTCTTTCTTATTTTTTGAGGATCGGTTACTGCTTTGCGAAGCTTGCTTTTAATATCTTCTTCACTGTCAGAAATTAAAAGTGCATTATTTAACGATTTGCTCATCTTTGCATTTCCATCGAGCCCGGGAAGTCGTGCAAAGTTCGTAAGTTTTGGTTCAGGTTCGGGAAAAACTTCTCCCCATGTTGAATTAAACTTGCGCGCGATTTCTCTTGTTATTTCAATGTGAGGGACCTGATCTTCACCAACCGGTACGAAATTTCCTTTATATAAAAGTATGTCAGCGGCTTGCAGAACCGGATAACCAAGATGTCCGTAGGTAATATTCTCGATATTCAAATCGCGGACTTGATCTTTTACCGTTGGATTCCTTTCGAGTCGTGCACTTGTTATTAAATTCGAGAAGATTAAGTGCAATTCAGTGTGTTCTTTAATTTGAGATTGACGAAAGACAGGACTCTTCTCCGGGTCAATTCCTGAGGCGATCCAATCGATCAACATATCTATTGTGTCCTGATAAATTCGGCTTGTATCAAGCGATGTAGTTAGAGCATGATAATCAGCGATAAGGTGATAATTCTGGAACTCATCCTGAAGTTTAATCCAATTTTCGAGTGCACCAACATAATGACCGATATGCAATTTTCCGGTTGGACGCATACCGCTTAATACGATTTTTTTCATTTATAATTTAGCTCAGATAAAGGTAAGGTTTCCACCGTTCATCGACTTGTCCGACGAAATGTTTTAAGAACATAATATGACTTGGTTTGAACGGTTTTCTGATTAAAGGCATTCTTGCTTCTTCGGAAGTTCTATCCCCTTTCCGATTGTTACATTTTGTACAGGCAGTTACGAGGTTCTCCCAGCTGTCAGAGCCGCCGCGTGCTTTAGGAAGTAAATGATCAACTGTCAACGGCAGATCAGATCTGCCGCAATATTGGCACTTGTGTGCATCTCTTCTCAAAATATTCTTTCTTGATAAAATAACTTTCCTGTACTTGATCGGAATATACGAACCCAAACGGATGATACTTGGGAAAGGAAATTTCAATTTGGGCGATCTTACCTCAAGACTATCCTTCTTTGCAATGACTTCAGCTTTACGTAGGTAAACCATTATGACAGCTTTTTTTATATTGCAAAGCGTAATCGCTTCATAGTTCTGATTAAGAACCAAAACCTTTGCATTTAATTTACCGTTAAATTGCTTTTTTCCTTCAGCGAAGACTTAACCTCTTTTCTTTTTTGATAAATAATAAAATCTTCCAACTATTCTTAATATCAGTATTACAGCCGCAAATATAATTGCAATATATGAATATTGCATAGGAAAATTTCCTGTCCACATTAAAACTATCAGAATCACAATTACAGCCATAGCAATATAGCTGAGTATTTCAAAAAGATTTTTATTCATGAGCCGAATCTAAAAAGGTCATTTCAACAGTTTTTCGGCTGCGTTTTTTAGTTGAAAACAAAACATTTCTATAATGATAATAGCTTTTTAGAGTAGGCTCATTCATGTCTAGTTAAATCCTTATTTATAATTCCTCCTGCGAGAAGAAAGCCACTTTCATCGTAGATTACAGCTGACTGTCCCGGGGTTACGGCTCGTTTTGGTTCAATTAATTTTATGATCATGCCATCAGCAGTAACATTTTTAATTTCTGCCGGCGTAGCTCTATCTGAGTATCTTACTTTGGCGTTCACTTTTTCACCAATTTGCAACTTTGAAACCGAAACATAATTTACGTCGGTAATTGAAAATTTCTCACAAATAATATCGTCTCTATCTCCAAGCTCAATAACATTATCACCAATCGAAATTGATTTTACATAAACAGGTTTTCCGAGTGCGATATCGACTCCGCGCCTTTGACCGATCGTATAAAATGGTAATCCTCGATGAGTTCCGACTTTCTCTCCGTGATAGATCAAATCTCCTTCTGGGATTTCTATTTTCCGTTCGTCGAATTTCTCATTAAGAAATCTTTCATAGTCATCATCTGCAACGAAACAAATCTCCTGGCTCTCAGGTTTTTTTGCCGTTTTGAGATTAAATTCCTCAGCAAGTTTTCTGACTTCTTCTTTTTTCATATCTGCAAGCGGGAATAATGTTCTTGACAGAAATTCTTGAGATAATCCCCACAAAGCATACGTCTGGTCTTTTTTATTTGTACTGTCTGATTTCAATTTGTATCGGTTCGATTTTTTGTCTTTTTCGATTTTTGCATAGTGACCTGTTGCGATGAAATCTGCATTTAGTTCATCTGCTTTCCTTAATAAATCTCCCCACTTAACATCGCGGTTACAAACAACACATGGATTGGGAGTTCGCCCGTGAAGATACTCGTCAATAAAATTTTCTATAACGTTATCCTTGAAACTTTCAGTAAAATCAACCGTGAAGTGCGGGAAATCATATTGTACAGCAACGTTTTTTGCATCGAAAATTGCATCGAGCGAGCAGCACCCACTTTCGTGTTTTGGGGATCCTCCGACTTCCATGAATCCCCAGGTTTTCATAGTTATCCCTATGACATCAAATCCTTGCTTCTTTAATAAAACTGCGGCTACCGAAGAATCAACACCTCCGCTCATCGCTACAACTACTTTTTTATTCAAATCATCTAACCTATTTATCTGTAAAACTTTAGTAAAGATAAAAATATTTTGTAAGAATTGCTCTCAATAGCTTGCGAAACATCAAATTTTCATCTATCATTGCTCTCAGATGAAAGTAAAAACCATCCTAAGTTTCATAATTTTTGTTCATGCTCTATCGGTATCGTTTGTTTATCCGATCGAGAAGAATATTGTTGATCATAAGAATTATGAATTGGTTTCTTATAATTATGAATATCTCATCGAATCTACCCAAAAAGTTCAGACC
>JAHJVF010000468.1 GCA_018828505.1 Bacteroidota bacterium
ATTATTATTTGCCTTTAATAGTTCTGCTTATTCAATTGCATTTGAAGATACCGTATCGAACTATGTTATAAAAATCATAACCGATAAAAAAGGAAAACAATTTTTAGTCCAGGAATTAAGTGGAAGAAAAGTTTACTCAAAACAGTTTATTAATCCATCGGTTTATTTTTACGATTTAGATGGAGATAATTTTGATGAAGGAGTAATTGTTGATTCCATCCCCAATTTATCTTCCTATAATTATTCTCTCTATGTCTACAGTTTTAAACCAAAATTTGAATTTTGCGATTCGTTGAACATCGGAATAAACATGCCTGAATTCTATGATTTGAATTCCGATATGGGATATTTTATCAAAGTTTATGATAACCGGTTTGAAAATATTTTTAGTTCTTCGTTGAAAATTCTTCCGATTCAATTTTATAGTCTCACCGATAAAACTCTTCTACTTGATAATGAATTTTGTTATGAAGAATATGAAAGTGAATTGGATAATCTCCTAAATCTTCTCGATGAAGCAAAAAGAGGATTCGACTGCAATGACCTTGAGTCCAAAAAAAACATCCAAAAAATCATAGCGGTTATTTATGCTAATTTAATTTATATGGACTATCATCTTGCCATTGAAAACTTTGTAAAACAAAACTATTCTTGCAGCGATATTGATACATTTCTTGAAGTGCTGAAAGAATTCTTTAAGTAACGATTTTATACTCAATTATGAAGGAATGGAATGAAAATAGACTGGAAAAAATATCTTAACTATGATGTAAACATTACACTACATGAAAATTATGGAATTGTTCACACCGAAAAGATGGAAAATCCTTTTTATGAAATCGTCTTTAAGACTGGAATATTGAAAGAGGTTTTTGATGATGGATTAATGCTTCTTGCAAAATATAAAGAAAGAGACATCGAAATATTTGTCCCTTATCAAAGCATCAAATGTGTTGAGATCATTCATCCAGAAAACAAGAAAGATTAAATATAGTGTCACTAACTAAACTTGAAAAGAAAAAATTGGGTTCAAGGACGGCAAAGGGGGGATTTTCTAATGAAGGAAAGATTTGTAAAAAATTTAACAATTGGGAAAGGGATCTTAATGCACAGGATTGGTTAAGATCAATGGGTTACGATCCAAATAAAATTGATTCTTTAATGGCAATTCGAATTCCAATGAGAATCAAAAAAGATGAGTTAGAAAAGTATAATATTTCTGAAATTGATTATTCTAATTTTGTAAGATTTAAGAAAGCCGATGCTCAGATTAGAATAATTATTAAAATCGGAAAAATCGTAAAGATTGAAAACCTATCACTCAAAAAAGCAAATTTAAATGCTAACTATAACCAAATAGATAAAAGATCAGTTGATACATATCAAAAAATGTGGAATTTTGATAAAGGAAATTTCTCTCTGGCTGAAACTCTTCACCGGAGAAATTCCTCCAAATAAGAAACGAGATTTGATTGGGAGAGTTAAATTAAAAGATAAACGAAAAGTATATATAAATGAAATGCCGATTAAAATTCAGCAAAAAATAATATCATTCTTTGATGAAAATAGAATTATTGTAAGTAGTGATATTTTAAAAGGAAGAGGCGGATTATCTGCTGACTGGATATTGGTAACGCGTTACAATGAGAAAACAAAAAGAACTGATTGGATATTGAAAGATATCAATACGGCAATGAATTTCTATGGTAAAGGACCAGTTGTAATTTCTCGCAAGGGAAATTTATATATAGGAAAGTTCGCTTTACAAAAAAAAGGTGGCACATCCGATCCAGCCAAGATGCAATTTAAATTCAGACCATGTGATCTCTTTCAGATAGAAGATGATGGAATTAAATAAGATAATTTTAGGTGATTGCATCGAGGTAATGTCAAGTTTACCTGCCAATTCAATTGATTTGGTTTTTGCCGATCCACCATTTAACATTGGTATCAAATACGATAATTATAATGATAAAAAAAACTATGATCATTATTATTCGTGGTCTGAGGAATGGATCAAGGCGACTTATAGAATTCTAACAAAATCAGGCTCGATTTATATTGCCATAGGTGATGAATTTGCTGCCGAATTAAATTTAATCTTAAAAAAAATCGGATTTAATTTTAGGAACTGGATAGTGTGGTATTATACCTTTGGTCAGAATCAAAGGAAAAAATTTAACAGATCGCATACTCACATTTTATATTTTACAAAAGATGAGAGTACATTTACATTTAATAGTGATGAGATAAGAATCCCATCGGCGAGACAACTGATATACAATGATAAACGAGCTCACCCTAGAGGAAAAGTCCCTGATGATGTATGGGAATATTCAAGGGTTTGTGGAACATTCAAAGAAAGATTAGGAAAGCATCCCTGCCAGATGCCTGAAAATTTACTAGAGCGAATTATCAAGGTTAGTTCAAATGAGGGTGATATAGTTTTAGACCCATTTGGGGGGACAGGTACTACTGCTGCGGTTGCTAAGAGACTAAAAAGAAATTATATAACAATGGATATTTCGGAAAAATATGTTGATGTTATCACAAAAAGATTAGATGGTAAGATCAAAGAGATTAAATATAAAACTAATATACATGAGTTCTCACCCCCACTATCTTTGTTTGATGTTCAACCAGAATATTCTAAAAAGGTACCATTAGTCAAGAAAAAAAAGAAAAAAGAAAAGTGATAAACTCATTCTCCAATATCATATTTGTAAAAGGATTATAAGTGGCACTATTTCTTTTAATTCTAACTTTTGCATTAAATTTTTATACTTCAAATGAGATAATTCTCAAAGACCTACGAGTTTACTCCGCACGAAATGAAACTCTTCCACCAATCATCGTTTATCGTGATCTCGATATTGACGGAACGGAAAACACTTCAAACGATCACATCGTAATTGAATTTGATATCAACACAAGACTGAAGCCAAACCTGCAGATCATTTTCAAATTCTGTGATAAGGATTGGAAACCGTACGATAATATTTTCCTGCTTAATAGTGGTAAAGACAGATTCTATAATCTCCAATTCAGATCTGCCCCAAATGGAGTTCGGAATTATACTTATACTTTCAAACAAAAATTTCCCGATGAGCGAGGACAAATTACTTTTCCGTTTTCGGGAAAATGGAGTTTCGTAATTGCTGATTTTGAAGATGAGACAAAAATCTATGGTTCAGGCCGATTTATAGTTGTTCATCAGGAATTCCCGATGCGAGTAAAATATTCCCGTCATGTTATAGAAGACAGCTTATCCGACATCATGCAATGGAATCGTCGGGATAAAATAACTGCTGAAGTTACCACACCAAATTCGTTTGATGCTTTTTTCCAAAAGGAAGTCGAGATTGTTCAAAATCAAAAATTCAATTTCCCTTTTAGAATAAATGTTGAAAAACTTACAAAGAACAGTTATTACGAGTTTATAACCCACGAAACAAAGCGATTCATTCGAAGAGATATTTTTCCGGGAAATGAATACCGGCAATTAGATTTAACGGAAACAAAAAAATATCCGAACGATGTATTACTTAAAAACTTCGAGGGTGTAGATGTCTCTCGGAAATTTCAATTCACCGGACGGGATTTTAATGGCGGTTCAAAAAGATACCGCATGGATGATATTTACAATGAATATCTCGATTTCAATTTTGTATTAAGCTCACCTCAAATATTTTCCAAAGATGTATTCCTTGTTGGAAGTTTTAACGATTGGATACCATATATTGACTATCGAATGGAGCGTAACAGTAATTATTATTCAAAAGTGGTTACGTTAAAACGCGGTACGTATGATTATCAGTATGTGTTAGGTTTGTGGAATGACTCAACGAAAAAAGTTGAGCAATTAGATCGGTTGGAGCTTGAAGGAAGCGATTGGGGAACTAATAACGTGTACTATGTTTTCGCATATTATCAAGACCTGCTCTATGGAGGTTATGACAGAATTGTTGCATTCAGAGAGATTTATACAAGGTGAGGATTGAAATTTAGTTCTTGAAAGATTGAAAGGTTAATTCATGCAAAAAGTTAAAATCGGAGTAGTTGGTGTCGGTCATCTCGGAAAGCTTCATCTTAAATTATTGAAAGAAATTTCAGAAGCTGAATGTGTTGGAATCTTTGATTCAGATAAAGCGAACGCACAACTTATGTCAGAACAATATGAAGTCAAGAACTTTAGTTCTATTGATGAGCTTTTATCAAATGTCGAAGCTGTAGTAGTTGCCGCTCCCACCAGCTTTCATCACGAAATTGGAATTAAAGCGCTGGATAAAAACGTAAATCTGTTTATCGAAAAACCTATAACAACAACTGTTGAACAAGCAAATGAACTAATAAATAAATCGGAAAAGAAAAAATTGCTGATTCAAGTCGGGCACATTGAGAGGTTTAATCCTGCCTTATTGGCCTTAGAAAAATATAATTTAGAGCCGATGTTCATTCAATGCGACCGTCTTTCGCAATTCAATCCGCGCGGGACCGATGTAGCGGTTGTTTTAGATTTAATGATCCACGACATCGATATCATTTTAAATCTTGTAAAAAGTGATGTTGAAAAAGTTGATGCAAATGGTGTGGCTGTAGTATCCGACAGCATCGATATTGCAAATGCACGG
>JAHJVF010000469.1 GCA_018828505.1 Bacteroidota bacterium
AGATCGATTTACATAAACCGGAACAAGTTCCGATAAAAGAAGATGATATATATCCACCCTTTTTGAGAGAACAAAAATTATCACCTAGCACTCTTCTTCTTCAAAGCCCGTCCTTTTTTATGCCTACATTGAAGGAAATTTTCAGGGCGATTTCAGTATATGATTTTGATCCAAAGTTGCCTAAAAAAGCCACCCCAATTACTGGAAAAGTTGAATTAGAAGAAGACGGAAGTAATTTATCTATTACTCTCAAAAATATCACAGAAAACAAAGAGAAAAGAAGAAAACTTTTTAATTTGGTAAAAGACCTTTTGCCATTCATAAGCAATCTTGATGTAGAGAAATTTGCGGACAAGTCTTTGCTTTTCAAATTACAAGAAACATATTTTAAAAACCAGTACTTGCCAGCATCTTTGATTTCTGATGGGACAATAAACATAACAGCCCTAATTGTAGCTCTATATTTTGAGAAAAAACTGTTGACTATTATCGAGGAACCTGAGCGAAATATACATCCTTATCTAATCTCCAAGGTAGTAGCTATGATGAAGGATGCTTCACAAAAGAAACAAATTATCGTTACCACTCATAACCCTGAAATAGTAAAACATACGGGTTTGGATAACCTTTTACTTGTTTCTCGTGATGAAAGGGGTTTTTCCATAGTCTCCAGATCGGTTGATAAAGAGGAAGTAAAGACATTTTTACAAAATGAAATAGGAATCGAAGAGCTTTATGTACAAAATTTACTTGGAATATAATTATGAGTTATAAACGATTGTTTATATGGGTTGAAGGTGATGATGATGCAAGGTTCTTCGAGAAAATAATAGAACCGAAACTACGGAAGAAGTATAATTTTGTAGAAACGAGACGATATGCCGTTCTGAAGAAAGAGAAGATGGATAATTTCCTTAAAAGTATTAAAGCAATGAATGCGGATTATATTTATGTGACAGACATCAATGATTCACCATGTGTGACTACCAAAAAACAGGAAGTACAAAATAAATTAAGAAATATTGATGAAGAAAGAATAATTGTGGTTATAAAGGAAATAGAGAGTTGGTATCTTGCTGTATTAGGCGATGCAGAAGCTGAAAAATTTAAAATTCGCACTTTTAGTGAAACAGATACCATTACAAAAGAACAATTTAATGGTTTAATTCCTAAAACGTTTGATTCCAGAATAGATTTCCTGTTAGAGATTCTGAAAATTTTTTCTATTGAAATAGCAAAGCAGAAGAATAGGTCATTTAGGTACTGTATTGAAAAGTATAACTGTGAGGCTTCTGAAAATATTGGCAACGGAGTATATTAAAAAGGAAAATGCAAAGTTACAGATCAAAATTGAAAATGATTAAATGCATTACGTTTAATTTAATCCCATTATCTCTGGAATTTTGATTGAATGAATAACAGTAAAACAGATTTCAAAAAGGTGTTTAATTACATTATAATTTTTCATTTTAAACTTTGATTTTTTATATGAAAAGAAAAGTATTTATTTTTTTAGTATTCATGGTTTCTGCTTCAACCGGTTTTGCCCAGCTTCTTCCGGTGCTTGGTGGGCAGCGGGCTGGAATTTCTACTGCACAATTCCTAAAAATTGGTGTCGGGGGTAGAGCTTCGGCTTTGGGAGAATCGTTTGTGGCAATTGCTAACGATGCATCTGCTTTGTATTGGAATCCTGCCGGTTTGGTTCAATTCAATGAGCATCAGGTCATTTTCTCGCATACAGATTGGGTGGCCGATATAAAGCATCAATTTGCCGGTGCGGTTTATAAAATTTCTGACGTTGATGCAGTTGGTCTATCTTTCACATCATTGCACATGGATGATATGAAGGTAACAACCGAAACACTTCCATACGGAACAGGGGAGTATTTTTCTTTTGGGGATATTGCAGTCGGTCTTAGCTATGCACACAAATTCACTGAACAATTTAGTTTCGGTGCCACAATAAAATATATTCATGAAACACTCGACAAATTGTACATGAGTGGATTTATGGTCGACCTCGGAACATATTATTGGACAGGACTCGGAACTTCACGCTTTGCAGTGGCAGTATCAAATTTTGGGAATCAGATCTCGCCCAAAGGTGAAGTTTATCGAATTGACGGTACAAAGGTATCCGAATTTCAGGCATTCTCTCCGCCGACAATGTTTCGTATCGGTTTTGCTGTCGAACCAATTATGACCGATAATCATACTTTAACAACATCAATTCAATTGAATCATCCGAATGATAATTCTGAAAATGTTGGATTTGGATTAGAATACAATTTCAAAAATCTATTTTTTGTAAGAGGCGGTTATAAATTAAATGTCGATGAACAGAATTTTACGTTTGGTGTTGGAATGAACGCTCCGATTTCTTTTGCGAAAGCTTCTTTTGATTATGCATATGCTAACTTCAACCGATTAGGCAGTACACATCGATTCTCAATTTTATTAGGTATTTTTTAATGAAAAAGATTTTACTCGTACTTTTCGTAGTTACTAGTATGTATTTCATCAGCTGCGGTGATAAATTAGATTTAACTGAATTCTCTACAGGAAAGAAAATTGAAAATCCGAGTGATACATCATACATCCAGTTAAAGCCTGTTTGGGAAGGATTTAAAAATCCATCAGACATAATGATAGGTAAAGAACCATTTATTTACGTTGCCGATACCGATAATGACCGTGTGGTAATGATGAATACCGCAGGCCTCATTTTAGGAAGTGTTAGCATTAGAAAACCGGTTGCATTAGCTCAAGATTACCGTTTGAATTTGTACGTTTGTGCCGAGTTTGACACTACCATCGGGGGTGAATCAAAGGTATTCGGTGCCTTATATAAGATTGATTTATTTGCTTCAGGAAATCAATTATGGACTGCACAACTAAAAAGACTGCTTCCTGCAACTTCAAGCCATTTCCAAAAAGAGCGTAGAAGATACACCGGCATTGCTGTCCTTTACGATAATTCTTATCTGGTTACACGTGTTGGACCAGATAATTCAAGTCCAATTGATCCCGACAATGCACTGATCGAATTCACCCAGGTTAAAAATAGTGATGGAACTTATCGAGATAGTTTAATGGGAAGATTACCAAATTTCGAAGCCAACGGAAGCGGATTATTATCGATCAATCAACCCAGCTCTATCACAGCATTCAACAGAAAAAATAAAGAAATTGTGACTACACAGACCGGTAACACAAGTTTCAAAGTCCAATGGCTGAGATTCATTATTACGACGGATTATGCCGGCTATGTCAGCAAATTTGATCCAACAATTGAACCGGTTGACTTTCTAAAACCAAATAAATTTAATGCTCCCGAAGATGTAACTGTAGATAACTCAAATAATGTGTTCGTTGTGGATAGTAAAAAAGATAGTTTATTTAAATTTAATCAATTCGGCACTGAACAACATTCGTTTGGAGGTCCGACAGTTTTTAAGAATCCAAAGGGAGTGGCATTCCACGATAAAACCCTCTATGTATGCGATTCCGGAAATAATCGAATTATAAGATTTATCTTATCAACTGATACCAATTAACCCTTCCTTTTTGAAAGTATCGAAAAACCATGCTTAGAATATTTTATTCAATATCATTTATTTTAGTTTTATTTAGCATTTCCTATTCCCAGTTCACTCCGATTTCCTCATTGAGATACAACAATGCAAATGGAGTTCCTGTTGATACAGGAAAAATTTTTACTGTATCAGGAATTGTCTCTGTGGCAAATGAGTTCAATAGTCCATCTTATATGCAAGATCAGAGTGCCGGTATTGCAATTTATGCACGCGGTCCAGGACTATTTTCCACTTCAGTGAAAATCGGTGATTCGGTTCGAGTTACAGGAACGCTTGCTCATTTCAATGGATTGACACAAATATATCCGACCTCTTTCAGCAGACTTGATTCATTAAAAACGGTTGATCCTCTCTTTCTAACAATTGCTGAAATCAAAGCACAAAATTGGAATGCCTACGAAGCTTATGAAGGAATGTTAATAAGAGTAAATAATTTGAATATTATTGGAAGTGGAAATTGGGTAAGTAAT
>JAHJVF010000470.1 GCA_018828505.1 Bacteroidota bacterium
GGATAGTTCGTTTTCGGTCATAATGTCGTAAAGATAACAACTTTCACATCTACCTGGCGGTAGACAGGCTATTAGCGGCAGAACCGTTAATTATAAACACTTTTGTGATATTGCAAATTGAAAACACATTCTTCTACCTTTGACAAAATTTTTTTTGTTAAAAAACTTGACAAAAATGTTTTTGTCAACTATATTTGAAGCGAAAATTTTGAAAGAAATTAAAAAATGAAAACTATTATTGGTCAAGCTGCCAGAGGAGAGGACTATTTCCCCAGACCGCAAATTACAGAGGAAATATGGTCAAAGCTAAAATCGGGAAGTAATCCATTGCTCGTTGCACCGCGAAGAGTAGGAAAATCCTCAATACTCTTTGATCTTCTTGATAATCCAAGACCTATCTTTATTACTATTTACTGCGACAGCGAAGCAGTAAATGATGAAAATGAATTTTATAAGAAGTTATTTTATTTAGTAAATGATAGGTTGGGAGGTATAAAAAAATATAAGAACAAAATTGAGAGTTTTACAAAAGATTTATTATCAAGAATTGATTCTTTTAGTGTTGCCGATGCAAGCATTACGCTTGGACAAAGTAAGTTGTCTTATTTAAATGAATTAAAAACAATGTTAACGAATCTAAAGTTAGATGATGATAGAGTAATAATATTGCTGGATGAATTCGCTCAAACAGTTGAAAATATTATTGAAGATAAGGATGTCAGAAAAGCAATTAGTTTTCTTGAAAACAAAAGGGAGTTCAGAGCTTCGTTTCACAAAAAAATTCAGTTTGTTTATGCAGGTTCCATCGGGCTTGAAAATATCGTAAGCAAAATTGATGGTATAAAATTCATCAACGATCTTGCATCAATTCGTATCCCACCATTGAGTGAAAAAGAAGCGAGGGAATTCGTAAAAAAAATTCTTGGCGATAATGAAATTAATTTCAATGAGCAATCCTTTGAATATCTTATTCAAAAAATTAGCTGGTTAATTCCTTTTTACTTCCAGATCATTCTTGATGAATGCGGAAAAATCCTCAAAGAAACTTCGTCAAATGAAATCACAAATGATGTAATTAATTTGGCATTTACAAACGCATTAAAACATAGAATTTATTTTGAACATTGGTTTACCAGATTAAGAACTGCTTACAAAGGAGATGACTTTACTTTTGTTAAAGAAGTACTCAATCTTATTTCAAGCAAATCTTCGGTCCCATCGACAGAAATTTTAGACCTGGCTCTCAAGTATAAATTAGAACATTCCTACAATAACATTCTTAACGCACTTAAACATGATGGCTATATAAACAATAACGACGATCCAAAAATCTATCGTTTTAACTCACCTTTATTAAGAGAATGGTGGAATAGAAATGTCGCAAACTAAATTTAATTTTCCTTCAATTTTCAATCCTGCAAGCCAAACAGAAGATGAAATTCTCTCGAACTTTATCATTAGACTTACCGAGTTCAATGAACTTTTTTCCACAATAAAAAAAGATAAAATGGAAAGTCCGCCCCAGCATTTTATGATACAGGGACAAAGAGGATATGGAAAAACGACTCTTCTTCTCCGGTTGAGGATCGAAATAAAAAATGACAAGGATTTAAACTCCTGGCTTGTCCCGGTAATGTTCGATGAAGAACAATACAGCGTTCGAACTCTTGCTAAACTTTGGGAAGAAGTAATTGAAGTATTGGAAAATGAAGATAATACGTTTGAGGGCCTTTCAGATAAGATTGATGCATTGTATGATAGCAATACTCCAGAGGAAGAAATTTACAATCTGTTAATTAGCTCCCTTAAAGAACGGAATAAAAAAATTGTTCTTCTTCTAGATAACTTCGGTGATATGATACAAAAATTTACACGCAAAGAAAATCAAAGACTAAGAGAAGTCCTTATCACTTGTAATCATATTAGATTAATTGGCGCTTCTTCGGCTATTCTTGAATTTTATTACGATTACAAACAACCGTTCTTCGATTTCTTCAAAGTAATAATGCTTGATGAACTTAACCGTGAAGAAACTATTTCGCTTTTAAGAAAACTTGGTGAGACATATAAAAGCGAAGAAATAAATCAGATAATTGAAAAACAACCCGAAAGAATTGAAGCATTAAGACGACTTACAGGGGGTGTACCGAGAACTATCGTATTGCTCTTTCAAATATTCGCGGATGATATAAATGGAGACTCATTTAAAGATTTGGAAATTGTACTGGATAAAGTAACGCCGATTTACAAGCACAGATTAGACAGTCTTTCTACACAACAGCAAGCAATTATTGATGCAATTGCACAAAATTGGGACGCAATAAGCACTAAAGAAATATCAAAGAAAATTAGAATGGCAAGCAAATCTGTTTCATCTCAGTTGAACCAGTTAGAGAAGAATCAGTTAATTATCAAAATACCTACTTCTACCAAAAACCAACTTTACCAGATTAACGAACGCTTTTTTAATATTTACTATTTGATGCGTCTTGGTAAAAGAAAAAACAAGCGCAAAGTATTATGGCTTGTAAAATTCTTTGAGATAATGTGTGCTGAAAAAGACCTTATAGCCCGTGTACAAAGACACATAAAAGAAATACGTGAAGGAGCGGTTTACGATAAGCATGCATTTTATATTTCACAGGTGCTCGCGAATACACAAATCCCCCCGGATTTACAGCATGAACTTTTAAGCGAAACTAAAAAATATCTGTCAGCTATGAATAGTGAACTTATTAGAGAAATTGATAAATCCCATTTCGAAATATTAGATGAAGTTAAAAATGATATTGTGAAATGTAGATATGATTCTGCAAGGAAAAAGCTGAAAAATGATGGGATGGCGGTAGAAGAGATTCCTTTTATTATCGCGGAATTTTTGCGAACAGAAAAGGGTGACTTAAATACTGCAATACAATTTTATGAAGAAGCTGTGAAAAAAGGTGATTCTAGTGCGATGTATAATTTAGCTCTGATGTATCAGACAGAATACAAAGACTTTAAGAATGCTAAGAAATATTACTTGATGGCTATTGAGAAAGATCATTCCGGTGCGATGTACAATTTGGCTTGGATGTATAAGAACGAATACAAAGACTTTAAGAATGCAGAGAAATATTACTTGATGGCAGTTGAGAAAGGTCATTCCGGTGCGATGTATAATTTAGCTTTGATGTATGAGACCGAATTCAAAGACTTTAAGAATGCAGAGAAATATTACTTGATGGCAATTGAGAAAGGTGATTCCGAGGCGATGAATAATTTAGCGTGGATGTATTTTGAAGTTAAAAAGAACAAAAAAG
This sequence comes from Bacteroidota bacterium, assembly GCA_018828505.1. Classification (GTDB taxonomy): domain Bacteria; phylum Bacteroidota; class Ignavibacteria; order Ch128b; family Ch128b; genus JAHJVF01. The sequence continues at coordinate 3,303 of JAHJVF010000470.1, forward strand.
AAGCATTAGATATTCAAACACGGGTACTAGAAAAGACCAAGGAAAATTATGTCGCACATACATATGCAATAATATTATTGTGGAATGATAAGATTGAAGAAGCTATTAAAGTATATAATGAATTCTTTAATAACTATGAGGCACAAGAAGTAGTAAATGAATCGGTTTATTTTATACTTCTAATGTTCCTTGCAAAAAAGCAGTACAATTTTGTTTTAAGACTTTTCACCGAGAACAAGTTCGACATAAAGGATAAATATAAACCAATATACTATGCAGTAATAAAATTATTAGGGGAAGAATTCGCTGACGAATTCAGAAAAATACCTCCCGAATTAAAAGAAACCGTAGATGAGATTATAAAACAAGTCGAACAAATGTCTAAAGATTACAGTTAATAGTTTATTAGGAGTCCGTCCTTCCCGCCTGTTTACCTGCCTGCCACGTTGCTTCTCGCCTGCCACGACAACGCTATGATGTGGCAGGTAAGCCTGCCCGCCCTGTAGATTATACTCTGGCAGGCGGGGACACAATCCACCGAAGCGGACGCTAAGTTTTACTAATAAGTTCTTTGTGCCTGCACACCGAAGTGATTAAGTTCAACTAAGTTTCGGCACACAGGTGTGCTTCTTAGTGTCTTTGTGTCTTAGTGGCAAAAAAATCATCAGTGCTGAATAGTTACAGATAACTTATAATTTGTAGACCCGAAATACATATTTTTCTAGTGAAAATTTGGGTTCATTTATAAACAGAGATGATTTTAGCCTGAGGTTGAGTCTAAAGCTGATAATTTTCAGTTAATCTATCAAAATTTTTCGTTATATCTTCAGTAATTACGGAATTCCGCAAATAAATTAACGATATTCCGCATAGAGTATTTTATCTAACGGTTTTAATTTCCTAAAAATCAACAATTTCTAATTGGCACTATTGTTGGGTTATGTTTGAAAATTATTAAAATGAACAATTTCTGTACTAAATATGATGTTGTATTACACGGGGAGATAGTTGAAGCGTTCGAAAGTGAGGGGCAGCGATTCGCAAAAATTTCAATCTCACCTACCTATATGGAAATTCCGACTCAATCCCTAAATGAAGCTCATCTTGGGGATAAACTGATTCTAAAGACTCAAATCATCGTTGAAAAAATTGAAAATGATCTATTCTGGAAATCGTAAAGTAATCGACAAACTCTTAGAAACTTTATTATCAAATAAATGGAGGAAATAATGAATGATAAGCCCGTAACTTACTGGGAACAAATGCAGGCAGCCGGCTACAGCAGACGCGATTTTTTGAAATTCTGTGCCTGATGTCAGCATTTATCGGTATTGAAGCAAGCGGAGTTGGTAAAGTGGTGAAGGCGATGGAAACCAAACCAAGATTACCGGTTGTCTGGTTCCATTTTCAGGAGTGCACATGTTGCAGCGAATCTTTTATAAGAACATCACATCCGATCGTTGCAGATATCGTACTCGATAAAATTTCACTCGATTATACTGAAACATTACAAGCCGCAGCAGGTCATCAAGCAGAAGAAGCACTTCATAACACAATGAAAAAATATAAAGGGGAGTATCTGATGCTGGTGGAAGGTTCTGTTCCGGTTAACGACGACGGAATTTATTGATGCATCGGCGGAAGAACAGCGTTAGAAATTGTGGAAGAAGCAGCCGCCGGTGCGAAAGCAATTATTGCATGGGGAAGTTGTGCATCCAACGGATGTATACAAGCCGCGAATCCAAATCCGACTGGAGCAAAACCAATTTCAAAAGTGATAAATGGGAAGCCGATTATTAATGTTCCGGGATGCCCGCCAATTGGTGAAATAATGGCGGGGACAATTGTCCATTTACTAACATTCGATAGAATCCCGCAATTAGATGGATTGGGAAGACCAAAAGCATTTTACTCGCGTAGAGTACATGATACTTGTTACCGCAGACCAAATTATGATGCAGGTCTTTTCGTTGTAACATTTGATGATGAAAATGCAAAACGGGGTTACTGTCTTTATAAAATGGGCTGCCGCGGTCCAGTAACTTACAATGCTTACGGTGTTACCTGTTGGAATAATGGTGTAAGTTATCCGATTCAGTCAGGTCATGGTTGTATCGGATGCAGTGAAGCAAACTTCTGGGATAATGGTCCTTTCTATCAGCATCTTGCTTCATTCCCTGGATTTGGAATTGAAACGACAGCGGATAAGATTGGCGTTGCAGTTGGTGCAGTAACAGTAGCATGAATTGCTGCTCACGCTGTTTCAACAAATATCCGAAAAAGGAAACTGATTCGTGAAGGAGTAAACAACAAAAACTTAGTCGCAGAAGAAAAAGGAGGTGAATCATGAGTAAGAGAATAGTCGTTGATCCAATCACAAGAATTGAAGGACACCTTCGAATTGAGGTTGAAGTGAAAGATGGTAAGATTGTCGATGCATACAGTTCAGGTACTATGGTGCGCGGTTTTGAAATTATTTTAAAAGGGCGTGACCCCCGTGATGCGTGTGCATTCACAGAAAGAGCTTGCGGAGTCTGTACAACAGTTCATGCTCTTGCTTCTGTAAGGACAGTAGAAGATGCACTCAACGTTACGGTTCCACCCAATGCTGAGCTTATTCGCAATCTGATGTTCTGTGCACAATATCTTCAGGACCACGTGGTACACTTCTATCATCTTCATGCACTCGATTGGGTTGATATTGTAAGTGCACTTAAAGCAGATCCGAAAAAAACATCGGAGATTGCACAAACGATTTCTAACTATCCAAAAAGTTCACCAAAATATTTTTCTGATCTGCAGAAAAGATTAACTGCGTTCGTAAACAGCGGACAGCTTGGAATTTTCGCTAATGGATATTGGGGGCACCAAGCTTACAAATTGCCTGCTGAAGTTAATTTAATCGGTGTTGCACACTATCTTGAAGCTCTTGAATGGCAAAAAGAAATTGTAATCAAAGGGAAAGCCATCGAGATCTCTCTTAAGGAAGAAAAACAAATCATTAAACTTGCCGGAGAACCTGGTCTTTTCGAAATCACTATTGAAAATTTTATGGATGTTCATCTTGGAGATGAATTAAGTCTAAATGGTAATTTCTTTGTTGAAAAAATAATTCAAGAAATACACAATAATCGAATAATTAAATGAATAGGCAGGTTCATTATGAAATATAGAACTGAGCCTAACTTATTGTTTGAAGTTCGAAAATATGGCAGATTTGATACCAACGCTTGTTATCAATGCGGCAGTTGTACACTCTCATGTAATTTAATCCAAGATTCTATTTCTTTGCCAAGAAAAATTATACGATATGTTATTTTAGGTTTAAGAGATCTGTCAAATAATAGTATCGAACCGTGGATATGCCATGACTGCGGTGATTGTTCGATTACCTGTCCTCGTCAAGCCGATCCAAGGGAATCTATGGCTACCCTTAGACGCTATTTAAGTTCTCAATATGACTGGACTGGTTTAGCGTCCAAGATAAATAGTTCTAAAGCCTGGTACATGGGTTCCATCATATTTGTTTTTCTATTAGTTCCGTTGCTTGTTGTTTTTTATCATCTCTACATTTCAGAAATGGAGTATTCTGACTTCATCACCATGCCGATGGGGTTAGAACACATGTTCGGTCTTATTCAAGATTTCACACTCGTTGTCATTCTTATCCCTTTTATATTTTTACTATCTAATGCATTCCGTATGTATTGGTTTGCAATGCATAAAGGGAACAAGATCAAAATTCCTTTCTTTTTATACGTAACCGAAGCACGGGCATACATAACTCACTCGGTAACACACAAATGGTTTGAAAAATGTCCGGAGAAAATTAGGTGGCCTAAGCATTGGCTTCTTGCGTTCGGTTGTGTGCTGATGCTTTTTATTCTGGTATTTTTTCTGAGTTGGTTTCAAACAGATAATATTTATCCTATCTATCATCCACAGAGATGGCTAGGATATTTAGCAACGATTTTTCTAGTTTATGGTTCCCTCGATATTTTGATTGGGCGCATTAGAAAGAATAAAGAAATATACAAGTTTTCTGAATTTGGTGACTATGCATTCCCTACACTTCTACTGTTAACCGCAGTAAGTGGTATTGCAGTTCATATTTTCAGATATATGGGACTAGAGTTAACAACTCATTTTACATATGCAATTCATATTGCCATCACAGTTCCCTTGTTGATAATCGAAATACCTTTCGGCAAAATGTCGCATATGATTTATCGTCCGCTTGCAATTTATTTTTTAAGTGTAGAAGAAAAAGCCTTGCAAATGCAAACAAATAAGGAGCCAGTTTTAGAAAATGTTTGATGATAATAAATCTAACGGGAAGATCGGTTCTGCATTAGTAGTTGGTGGAGGAATCGGCGGCATGCAGGCAGCGCTTGATTTGGCAGAAGCGGGAATTAAAGTTTATTTGGTTGATAATAAACCTTCAATCGGCGGAGTGATGGCTCAACTTGATAAAACTTTTCCAACCAACGATTGTGCTATGTGTACTATGGCGCCACGGTTAGTTGAAATTGGAAGGCATAAAGATATTGAAATAATTACTTTGGCTGATATTGAAAATATTAAAGGTGAACCGGGCAATTTTAGGATAACTTTGAGAAAAAGGGCAAGGTATATAGATGAGGAGAAATGCACTGGTTGTGGTGAATGTCAACAAGCTTGCCCAATTAAGATACCTAATGAATACAATATGAATTTGGTAGAAACAAGGGCAATTTATCGGAGGTATCCACAAGCAGTCCCTAATACCTTTGCGATTGAAAAATTAGGGCAATCACCATGTAGATTTGCCTGTCCTGCTGGGCAGAAAGCTCAGGGCTACATTGCACTGATTAGAGAAAAGCGGTATGAAGATGCCTACCATGTGGTTGTGCGTGATAATCCTTTACCCTCTGTTTGTGGGCGTGTATGCAAGCATTACTGTGAAGATGAGTGCACAAGGAAAAGTGTGGATGAGCCAGTTTCCATCATGAACCTGAAAAGGTTCATCGCTGATTGGGCCTATGAGAGAAAATTGACCTATAAAAGACCTGTATCAGAAAAAGAAAATATTAAAAATAATTCCAAAAGCGTGGCAATAATTGGTTCAGGCCCTGCAGGATTAACCGCTGCTAATGACCTGAGTAATTTAGGTTATTCAGTCACTATTTTTGAAGCTCTTCCAGAACCCGGTGGTATGATGCGTTTTGGTGTGCCTGAATACAGATTACCCAAGGAGAGATTGCAATGGGACATTCAAAATATTTTGTCAAATGGTATTGAATTGAAAACAAATTATAAAATAGAAAGTATTGATTCTCTCTTTAAAAATGGATTCCATGCAGTCTTTATTGCTACAGGATCCCATAGAAGCAAGAAATTACCTATACCTGGAAACGATTTAGCGGATGTGCTTGTTAATATAGATTTTCTTCGTAAGGTAGCTATGGGTGAAGAAGTAAAATTAAAAGAAAGGGTATTAGTATTGGGTGGTGGTAATGTAGCTATGGATGTTGCCAGAACAGCGATAAGGCTTGGTGCCAAGGATGTTAGACTTGCCTGTTTAGAGTCCAAAAAAAAGATGCCAGCAGACCCTTGGGAGATAGAGGATGCAGAAAAAGAAGGTATCAAAATTTTCCCTTCACGCTCTTTTCTTGAGATTACCTCACAAAATGGGGGTGTCACAGGGGTTACATGTGTTAAAGTAAATTTTCATGGATTTGATGAGGATGGAAGACCGGTTATGGACATAATAAAAGGTAGTGAACATAAAATTGAAGCTGATACAGTAATCTTTGCAATTGGTCAGGCACCCGAAGTACCTTTTGTCCTTGAAGGAATTGAGCTCACAAAGTTTGGAACAATTAAGATAGATAATGATACACTTGCAACTTCAAAACAGGGTGTATTTGCCGGCGGCGATGCATCTACAGGAACCAAATTCATAGTTGATGCTATTGCTGCTGGACACCGTGCAGCTAAATCAATTGCTCTTTATCTAAATGGTAAGGAACCCACTGAGCCATTGTTATCCAAAGTAGAATTGACAGATGTAGAGATAAGAAAAAAAATAAGGAGTGAGAAAAAGCGACATTTCCCTCCAGTTTTATCGGTTGAAAAAAGGAAAAGAGGTTTCACTGAAGTTCAAGAGGGATATACAGAAGAAATAGCCCTTGAAGAAGCAAATCGGTGCCTTGAGTGTGGTATCTGTTCGGAATGCTTGCTCTGTATGGAACTTTGTAAGGCAGAAGCAATAAAATGTGAGATGCCAAAAGAAGAATTAATAGAATTAGATGTTGGTGCAATTATTCTATCGCCAGGTTATGAAATCTTTGATCCGAGCGTTAAGAAAGAATTGGGGTATGGTCGTTATCCAAATGTCATAACCGCCCTTCAATTCGAAAGAATATTATCTGCTTCGGGGCCATTCTCCGGACACGTGTTGAGACCTTCTGACAGACAGCCACCTAAAAGAATTGCCTTCCTCCAATGTGTCGGCTCCCGCGATTTTGAAAGGGATTATTGTTCATCGGTATGTTGTATGTACGCAACAAAGGAAGCGTTAATAGCTAAAGAGCATGCCGGCGGGAATTTAGAATGCGACATATTTTTTATGGATGTTCGCGCTCACGGTAAAGGATTCGATGAATATTATCAAAGAGCTATAAACAATGGTGTGAATTATATAAGATGCCGCATTCCTATAGTCGAAGAAATTCCCTACACAAAAAATCTGTTAATCAAATATCTGACTGAAGATGATAAAAAAGTTTCCCGTGAATATGATCTGGTTGTTTTATCTGTTGGAATACTGCCCCCGAAATCTGCAACCAACATTGCAGAAAAATTTGGAATCGAGTTGAATGAATTCAATTTTTGTAAGACTTCAATTTTCAACCCAACAGAATCTTCACGCGATGGTATCTACGTGGCTGGTCCTTTCACTGAACCTAAGGATATTCCTGAAACCGTTATGCAGGCATCGGGTGCGGCATCAAGAGTCTTATCCCTTTTATGCGATGTGAGAGGCAGTCTAATTTCTGAAAAAGAATATCCGCCCGAGATAGATGTTGCGGGACAAAAACCAAGAATTGGAGTATTTGTTTGCCATTGCGGAACAAACATTGCAGGAGTAGTAAATGTTCCTGATGTGGTAGAATACGCAAAGAAACTTCCCGACGTGGTATTTGCTGATAATAGTCTATACACATGTTCAAACGATACGCAGGAGATCATCAAAGAAAAAATTAAGGAGTATAAATTAAATCGTGTTATTGTCGCTTCATGTACTCCAAGAACTCATGAACCTTTATTTAGAAACACAATCCGGGAAGCCGGACTTAATCCTTATCTTTTCGAAATGGCTAACATCAGAGATCAGTGTTCGTGGGTCCACATGTTTGAACCGGAAAAAGCAACTGAGAAATCAAAAGATTTGGTGAGAATAGCGGCTGCCAAATCAAGGTTGTTAGAACCTCTGCAGAAAAGTTCTATCCCGGTAACTAAAGCTGCGCTTGTTATCGGCGGCGGACTTTCCGGAATGACTTCTTCCTTAGCGCTTGCAAATCAAGGATTCGAAGTGCATTTGGTGGAAAAAGAAAAAGAACTCGGCGGTAATTTAAGACACATAAAATATTTATTAGACGGAGAGAAGCCGCAAGAAGAATTGGAACGCATCATTCAAGGTGTAAAATCTAATGATAAAATCAATTTATATACTCAAGCCAAAATAAAAAGTTTGGAAGGTTCTGTCGGAAATTTCAAAACAAAGATTGCTGCAAATGGAAATGAAAAAGAATTTGAACATGGTGTAGTTATCGTTGCAACCGGCGCAAAAGAATATCAACCAAAAGAATATTTATATGGTCAAGATGAATATGTAATGACCCATCTCGAATTAGAACATCGGTTGGAGGCAGACGATGATTGGTTGGCAGCAGATAAAAAACGACCGCCAAAAACATTTGTAATAATTCAATGTGTTGGCTCTCGCGATAAAGAAAGACCTTACTGTTCAAGAATATGTTGTTCCGAATCAATAAAGAATGCGCTGAAGATAAAAGAGCTCTCGCCTAAGACAAATGTTTACATACTGTATCGTGATATTCGAACATACGGATTTAGAGAAAGCTACTATACAAAAGCACGTCAGCAAGGCGTTATGTTCATACGATATGATGAAGATAAAAAACCGGAAGTTTCCAGAAATAGTCATGGATTACAAGTAGAAGTTTTTGACCAAACTTTAAGAATACCGATTGAGATATCAGCGGATTTCGTTGTACTCGCGGCTGGAGTAGTGCCAAGCGAAGGGAATAAATCGGTCGGTCAGTTCTTAAAAGTCCCATTAACAAGTGATGGATTTTTCCTCGAAGCTCATATGAAGCTGCGCCCCATTGATTTTGCAACAGACGGAGTATTCTTATGCGGCTTAGCGCACTCGGCTAAGGCAATAGAAGAAAGTATTATCCAAGCTCAAGCTGCTGCGTCAAGAGCGGCTACAATACTTTCAAAAGATTTTGTTGAGCTTGAAGCGAATATCTCTCAAGTAGTTGATGAAAATTGTGATGGCTGCGCATTTTGTGTTGAGCCCTGCCCATTTAAAGCAATTACATTAATAGAATTTATGAGAAACGGATCAATAAAAAAGACAGTTGAAGTAAATGAATCCGCATGTAAAGGTTGCGGCGGCTGTCAAGCCACATGTCCAAAGAAAGGAATAATCGTAAGAGGTTTTAAGTTAGAGCAGATTTATGCTCAAGTAAATGCCGTTTTGGGAGTTTAAAATGCAAAATGATTTTGAACCAAAGATAATTGCTTTCTGCTGTAACTGGTGTTCTTATGCCGGCGCAGATCTGGCGGGTGTATCAAGGTTACAGTATCCGACC
>JAHJVF010000471.1 GCA_018828505.1 Bacteroidota bacterium
AACACAGTTGCATATAGTGTTTGCATTTTGTTTGAGTTATTGGAGTTTTGATAATTGGTCATTATTTGTTATTTGGCTTGCCCTGTGGAATAATTCAATCGTGCAAAAGTTCTGCGAAAAAAACGGAATATTCCACAGGGTGAACTTGTGATTTGGGCTTTTCCTTTTTGGTTCTGGCTTTGCTGGTTTATGGAGATAATTGAATCGTTCCTCTTAGGCTATGAATATTTGCGTCAATATTGTAAATTCCAACAAAATTAATTATTGATTGTTAGCGTGACTGCAAGCAGAATTTTCCTCACAACTTCATTTGTTCTATTCACAAATCTCATAATTATTTTTTCATTTCACTTTGATTTCATCCCGCAGGTTTATTTTTTAGGATTCAGATTAAATTTATTTTTACTCCTTAATCTCATCTTGATTTTTCTTTATTACAAAAAACTCACAATTGAACATCTTCTTCCGTTCAAAACGTTTGGAAAATTTAAACATTGGTTTGCAGCATTTTCAATTCCGGTGGTGATTACCGGGATTGTAATTGGCGCAGCCTATATCTTCGGTGAAGTGAAAGTTCCCAAGCTCAAATATTTTTATGAATTCGGAATGACCTCCCTGCTCGATTTCCCGATGTATTTTGTCTGGACTTTACCCTTTATATTCAGCATGATTTATATATGGTTCATCGTGCTTGATACACCAAACTATTTTTCAAAAGTAATTAACTCGATTCTCATTTCTCTCTCATTCTCAGGATTTTACATCTATAATTATGACAAAGTTGAGATAAGTGAATATGTCATTTATTTTCTTCTCACATCTTCGGTCGTGCTATTCAACTATTCTTTTTTCAAGTGGAGCCGAAGTCTTTGGGCGGCATCATTCTCGATATTCATGATAATTTTTTCATTCGTTCTCATTTTTGGTTCATCAAATGAATTTTTAATCCGAACTTTCTTCGCTCGTAACTATGAAAAATGGGAAGGTTTCTTCAGTTTGTATTTGATCAAGAATATGCCGGCTGAAAGCGGGCTTATCCCTTTGCTAATTATTTTAAGCATAATATTTTTTAACTTGCGAAGAGGAACTGATATTAAAAAATGATAAGAAAATTCTTTTTATTACCTCCACTCATTTTTCTTCTCACGTTTCAGAGTTCATACTCACAGGATGCGTGGGGATTATTTATTGCTCCGCAGTTAGGTGTACGATTTCCATCGGGAGATTCATTCGAAAAGCACAAAGCCGGGTTTAATATTGGCGGCTCTGTTCAATATGCTACTTCTGCATTCCCATTCTTTCTGAAAACAGAATTTCTGTATTCACATTTCCCTCAAAATAAATTAGTTGAGAATGCATATCACCAAAAATCAATTTATGGGATCTCAGTTGGTGCGGAATATCTCTTCTTTCCGATCTTTGCATCGGAGGCAATCTTGGTTCCATTCATATCTTTCGATATTAGATATAATTTTATTGAACGTACTCGGACGGAGTACTTAGCAAAACTTCAGACTTCTACTCTGTACGAACGAAAGTTCGGGTTTAGCTTTGGAGCGGGAGTTTCTATTTTTCTCGTTGATATCGTAGCAAAATATTACTACTTAACATACGAACCTTATGTCGGATTCGATTTCAGACTGAGGTTGCCGGTTTATATTTCACTTTAATTAGCCTGCTGACCGCAGGTAAGGAGGAATTATGTATTCGACATTACTCTTTGATCCGTCAACCGACGGAAATAATCGAATTGCGAAGGTGACGGTCAATCGTCCTGATAAATTAAATTTACTTAACTCAACCGTAATGAACGAGCTTAAAGAGCTGTTCGAAAAATTAAAAGATGATGATTCTGTCGATGTAGTTATTTTAACCGGATCGGGAGAGAAGGCTTTCGTTGCAGGGGCAGATATAAAAGAATTAAATGCTCTCGAGGCAAAAAGCGGAAAAGATTTTTCAGCAAAAGGACAAGAAGTTTTTAATCTGATTGAAAATCTTGGAAAACCCGTAATCGCTGCGGTCAATGGTTTTGCATTAGGTGGTGGATGCGAAATTGCGCTCGCTTGTCATATGAGAGTTGCATCTGAGAATGCAAAGTTTGGACAGCCTGAAGTCAATCTTGGAATAATCCCGGGTTACGGTGGAACTCAGCGGCTTGCAAGATTAATCGGTAAAGGGCGTGCAATGGAAATGATTTTGACGGGGGATATGATTGATGCGAAAACCGCTTATGATTTTGGTTTAGTGAACAAAGTCGTTCCTCAAGCTGAATTGATAAAAACCGTTGAGGAACTTGCCACTAAGATTTTATCAAAAGGGCAGATCGCTGTTAGAATGTCAGTTAAAACTATCAACGCAACTCACGAAATGGGACAAGCCGAAGGACAAAAGTACGAAGCAGAATTATTTGGATACTGCTGCGGAACTAAAGACTTCAAAGAAGGAACCACTGCTTTTTTAGAGAAGAGAAAAGCAGAATTTAAAGGTGAGTAGCAGGGTTCAGTATGTAGAATGAAGTAATAAGTAGTTAGTCAGTCGTTGGTGGACGAATAACGGCGTGGTTGCTAAGGCGTAGCCCAGACCTGTCCGCGTATTCAGATGACATGAGGCAGGCGGGCTTGTCGGGTGCAGCCCAGTTTACCGACCGAAGGTAGGAACTACAATGCCGAATAGTTGCAACTACTTTTTACTTTAGAAATCTTTGTTAGAACAAACTACATTAAAGAGCAACTTTGCTTTGATAACCAACCACAATAATTAGAACAATACCGCACTGAAAAACAGTTTACCCCGATGCCTTTTATCGGGGCTGTCCGTGTTGTCCGAAGGCACATAGTGCTCCTACGGAGACTCCTTCGGAGAGCGGCTTGTTAGGAAATCCATCCGGCTTTGCCAAATTCTTGTCTTAAAGAAACTCTCCTTTTATTTCTAAAAAATTTTTCCAATATTAAAGAGTCCAGACAGTAAAGACCGAAGCAGCATTGGTGCTTCTACTTAGCCCGATGGTTAGGCTGGTTCCGACTGTTCTAGGTTTTTGTATTGGTGGCACCGATTTATCAGTAACCCCGTTTGGAAGATTTCTAAAAGAATAAACAGCCGGGTCCGGACATCTTTAATCATTCATTTTAT
>JAHJVF010000472.1 GCA_018828505.1 Bacteroidota bacterium
CGCAAAGCTTCGGTAAACAGATATTTTGATATGCGACTGTTACCTGCCTGCGCGTAGCCCGCCTTCTGAAAGTTTCATACGGCAGACACAGGCGTAGGCAAGCCGCTTCGGCAAAGGCAGGCGGCACGCAGGCGTGTAGTGAAGATTTGTTTTTGGTTCAATTTTAAAACCCGCCGTGGCGGGTTATTGAATTTATCCTTTTTTGAGTAGGCTCATAGATTGAACACTTTTGATAATTATATGAATTTTCAAGCGAACTTTTTTATTTTGAAATAAAATTAAGGACTTTTAATGCAAATCAAATTCGGTACAGACGGATGGCGCGGGGTGATGTCGGACGATTTCACCTTTGAAAACCTTGTCATCGTATCACAAGCAGCGGCAAAATATTTTTTGAATCATAAAAACATTTCAAACGGAATCGCAATCGGGTATGATGCACGTTTCATGTCTGAAGAATATGGTAAATTAGTTGCAAGGGTTTTCGGAACGATTGGTGTCAAGGTTCTCTTGGCTGATAGAATGGTCTCTTCGCCAATGGTTTCTCTTGCGGCTAATAAAATGAATCTTGCCGGCGGAATAATGATAACCGCATCGCATAATCCTCCAAAGTATAACGGATTTAAGATCAAAGGAGATTTCGGAGGCTCTGCTCATCCTGAAATGGTAGCGGAAGTTGAAAAGCTATTGCCTGAAAGTGATTCAAAAATCAAACCTAAATCTTATGAAGAATTAGAGTCGCAAGGATTCATAAAGAAATACGACTTAAGAAAATATTATGCAGAATATATTTCTAAGAAATTTGATTTGCATAAAATTAAAAAATCCGGATTGAAAATAGCTTATGATCCAATGTACGGTTCAGGACAGAATTTTATGAATGAGTTTGCAGGAATCACGGAAATACATAATGAGTATAATCCATCACTCGGAAAAGTTAATCCCGAACCACTGGAAGATAACTTACAAGAATTTTCAAGATTTATTGTGAAAGGGAAGTATGATCTTGGGATTGCAGTTGATGGCGATGCAGATAGGATCGGTGCGATAGATGAAAAAGGAAATTTTGTCGATTCGCATAAAATCTTTTCACTTTTATTGAGATATTTGTATGAAAAGAAAAATCTGCGAGGAATGGTGGTAAAGACATTCTCAACTACTGAAATGCTCAACAAAATGTGTGAAAAGTTTGGACTTGAAATTCAAGTTACACCGATCGGATTTAAACATGTTTGCAAGCTCATGCTTGAAAAAGATGTTCTGATTGGTGGAGAAGAGAGCGGCGGGATTGGAGTAAAAGGTCACATTCCTGAAAGAGATGGAATTTATCTCGGACTTCTTCTGAGCGAAATGCTAATTGATTATAAAAAATCCTTAAGCGAATTAGTCGCTGAACTTGAAAAAGAATTTGGGGTTCACAGTTATAAAAGAATAGATATTCACACAACCGAGGAAAGAAAACAAAACATTCTGAAAAAATGTAAATCCGGTGAAGTTAAATCTTTGAATGGATTAATAGTAAAAGACATGTCTGATTTAGACGGCTATAAATTTTTTGTTGAAGACGGCTGGCTTTTAATTCGTGCTTCAGGAACCGAACCGATTTTAAGATATTATTCTGAAGCAAAAAGTTTTGACCTTGTTGATAAATTGATAGATGCAGGAATAAATATTTAGCTAGGATAAAAAATTATCCAGGAAAAAAGATTTATGATTCATTTCAATACAAATCGAGCACAATAGCTTTCTGATGCAGACCTATCTAACATCAATAAATAAATTTCTTATAATTTATTTCGTTCTCGGTCAAATTGGTTTTGCTCAACTCTCAAACGATACTTCAAAAACTTTTGAATTAAGCCCACCTAATGGTAACAACACAAAGATTAAATGGGAAATACTTGCTCCGGTCGGAGTTGGTATCGGTGCGATTAATTATTCAATGTATAAGTATTATCAAAAAGCTTGGTGGGGGGAAGAGAGAACGAAATTCCACACCTTCAACGATTGGAACAATGCCGATATGAACATTGATAAAGTCGGGCATTTATATGGTGGTATGGCCTTGACAAAACTTTCTTACAAGCTTTATCGCTTATCCAATGTGCCAGAGGGCTGGTCGATGTTCCTTTCGAGCTTTACGAGTATTTTTTTTCAAATGCAGATCGAGTTTCATGATGCATATTTCAAAAAATGGGGATGGAGCTGGTGGGACGTCGGTGCAAATACTCTTGGAGCAGTTTATCCGAATCTTCAAAAAATGTGGACACCGCTGCAAACATTTAATTTAAAATGGAGCTATCATCCATCACAAGCATACAAAGACGGCTGGTTTGATTATTGGATAAAAGACTATCACGGATTTACTTATTGGCTAACATTTGATGTCAATTCAATGCTGCCGAAATCTATCGACAAATATTGGCCTGATTGGCTGAATTTAGCACTTGGATATGGAGTCGAAAGAGTGAAGCTTGGAAAAAATATTTGGAATAGTTCAGTCAATCCGCTCGGTGATAGAGAATGGTATATTGCGTTTGATTATGACTTAGTAAAACTCTTCAACCCAAAAGCCGAGTGGCTTAGAGAGCTGCTCGAGACATTTAACATCATCCATTTTCCTTCCCCGGCAATACGGTTCAGTCCATCCGGAATTTATTACGGATTGTATTTTTAACTGAATCGGACATTGATATAAATCAAGTTACGACCTTGAAGGTTGATACAAATTGTTAAATTCGCGCCGAACCTTCAAGGTCAACTAAAATAAAATCAGGGCCCAATTTTTTGACTTACGATGATGTCAAAAATTATTTTTTAACCAAATCGATCAGCTTATTAAATTCATTAATGTCATTATAAAAGTGCGGTGAGATTCTAAGAAATCCTTCACGAACAGCGCAGTGAATGTCATTTGCCAAAAGATCGTCATTCAATTTATTTACCTCTTCAATCTTAAAAGAGACAATTCCCGAAAGTTCCTCTTTTGATTTAGCAGCGAATGAAGGGCTTATCCCTAATTTTCCTAATTCATCGATGAGATATTCCGAATTAGAAATAATTTTTTTGTGAACTTCATTTAGACCGAATGATTCAAACATCTTAATTGCCGAATTAAGAGAAGCTATCCCCGGAAAATTCATGGCACCATTCTCGAATCTTCTTGCAGTGTCGGCGAGAGTAAGATCATAGTTTAAAATGTCCCAGGCGTTTTTGACGCTTGTCCAGCCCACGTACTTTTGATTAATTCGTTCCTGCATTTCTTCGGTCAAGAAGATAAAAGCAGTTCCTTCAACCGACATGAGCCACTTGTAAACCCCGCACGACATAAGATCTATTTTCATTTCTTCGACATCAACAGGGACTGCACCGACAGATTGAATTCCATCTACACAAAAAATTATTCCCTTCGAGCGGCAAAGCTCTCCAATCGTTTTTAAGTCAGCCCGGAAACCATTTAGGAATTGTACATGACTCAGAGTTAATAATTTTGTCTGTGGTTGAATATTCTTTTCAATATCACCAAACTCGATCCTTCCGTTAGTTGGCGAAATAAAATCCAGCTCAACGCCATATTTTTTCAAATTCATAAAGGGATAAACGTTTGATGGAAATTCTACATTGTAAAGCAATATCCGATCACCAACATTCCAATCCAAACCTTGTGCGAGAATATTCAGTCCATTCGAAGTATTATCAACAAATGCGATCCTGTTTTTATCGGAATTGATCCATTTGCCGATCAGTTCTTTTGTTTCAATAATCGTCTTTTGGAATGAAAAATAATTTTCAATTTCTCCTTTGCTTCTAACTGCGAAATACTCTTTTAGTATTTCAACTGAACATTTTGGTATCGGACTGACCGCCGCATGATTGAAATAAATTTTCCCGGTCTTTAAGTAAGGAAATTGTTCGCGAACAAGGTTGATATTCATTATAAATCCAATTTTTTATGAATTGACAAGCTTGCACCAATTTAGAATATATTGATGACAGAAAAAATTAAAATGAGTTTTTCTCTAAATTGCAAACAAGGTGATACAGTAGAACGAAGATTTTTATTTATAAATGTTTGTCGGACTTTCTTTAAATTATTAAAAAAATACATAAGATATGAAAACAGCATACTTTGATACGTTCTCCGGAATAAGTGGAGATATGATTGTTGGCGCATTTATCAGTGCCGGAATATCATTATCTGATATTGAAGCAGAGATTCAAAAATTAGATATGCCTGGTTATTCTCTTTCTCAAAAGACAGTTGAACGGAATGCCATTTCTGCAACATTGTTCGAGGTGCATTCACATGGACATCATCATTCAAGAAGTCTTAAAGATATTATTGAGTTAATTAAAAAAAGTTCGTTGAATGAACAAGTGAAGGAGAGGTCAATTAGAATTTTTAATACGCTCGGATATGCCGAAGCAAAGATTCACAATGTCTCATCAGATGAAGTTCACTTCCACGAAATTGGTGCTGTCGATTCGATCATTGATATTGTCAGTGCAGCAATCTGTTTGGATAAATTGAAAATAGAAAAAGTTTTTACAAGCGTAATTCCCTTGGGAAGAGGATTTGTTGATACTCAACATGGCAAAATGCCCATACCAGCTCCTGCAACTTTAGAAATTCTTAAAAACTACCCGGTTAAATTTAACGATATACCTTTTGAACTCACTACTCCAACAGGTGCCGCGATAGTTGCAGCTGAATCACAAGGTTTACTTACAGATAAAAATTTTATTACCGAAAGGATTGGCTATGGTGCGGGAACAAAAGAAATGCCTGGCATTCCCAATCTTTTTAGATTGGCAATCGGAGAATTGGTTGAAAAGTATTCGAGTGATGAAACGTATCTCATCGAAACAAATATTGATGACATGAATCCGGAATTCTATCCGTATGTTATCGAAAAATTATTTGATGTTGGCGTTCACGATGCCTATCTGATCCCTATCATAATGAAAAAAGGAAGACCCGGAATTATTCTTTCAACATTATGCGAATCAAATAAAATCGATGATGTATTAAAAATTATTTATTCTGAAACTTCAACGCTCGGTGTGAGAATATTAAAAACAGATCGCCGAAAATTGGACAGAGGCTTTGAAGAAGTTGATACGAAATACGGGAAGGTGGAAGTCAAAGTGACCGAAACTTCCGCTGGAAAAAAGTTCATTCCCGAATTTGAAGCATGTAAAAAAATTGCATTGGAGAAAAATATTCCCATCTCAAAAGTCTACAATGAGATTTTAAAAAAGAACGGCTAATCTTTGAACGGCTAATCTTTAATCTGATTAATGAGCCGAATCTAAAAAGGTATAATTGATAAAAGGATCCGCCTTCGGCGGATCGTCCAAAATCAAATTCGTCAGCTGACGGAGAAAATCTATAAAATGACCTTTTTAGAGCAGGCTCATCAATATAAAACTAACCAAAGATATTTGAATCCGTCAGCTGACGGATTTTGTAGAGTCCCGACCTGCCACCCGCCGTAGGCAGGCTCTTCAGGGATTCATGAAAACGTTATCTCATCAATACCATCTTTTTAGTATCTATATATTTTGAAGTTTCAATTCTGTAAATATATACACCTGATGTTACTGAATTTCCGTTCATATCTTTACTACTCCAATCGGCTGTATAGTAACCGGCATTATAGAATCCGTCAGCGACTGTGGCTACATACTCACCGATTGAGTTGTAAACGCTAATTCGGACCTGATCATTTTCCGGAACTCCAAATTTGATTGAGGTTGTAGGATTGAATGGGTTAGGATAATTTTGGCTGATGAAGTAAGCACTCGGTACTTTTTCTTCACCGGCAACACTTGTAACGGTGATAGTTTTATTATGAATATTCGTTGCATGACCGGATGCCCAAGTTAAATCTCGTGGAGTATGACATCCTAAGCAAGCAAAGTCGAGTGTAATTCCAACAATTGAATCTGCAGGAATGGCAACATTAAGAGAATCTGCAGTCCACATTCCCTGGAATTTATTAACCGCAGCAGTTTTGATTTTCCACATATGTGATGCTTGATCGCCGCGGTTGTTGTTTTGTTTTACTGCAGTCATGCCAATGTAAGCCATGTGACATTGGTCGCAAGCATTGTGTGAAATCGGTGTACCATTTACAATGATGTTAATTGTTTTTCCGGTATGGCAGGGCATACATGTTTTTCCGGCTGTTTTTAATCCACCACGATCATAAACTGTGCTCTTATGAGGATCGTGACAAGTAGTACATTTCATGTTTGCATTACGACGATGTTTTGTGAACACCATTTGATCATATTGCTCTCTGTGATCCAAAAATTGCCTGTCAGATTTTACAGGAATTCTGGTCCCACTTCCGCGAGCATGACAAGCTTTACACGATTGAAAACCATCGGCTGTTGGTTTGATTGTTGTATTAGTAGTGTGAGCTTTTGCCGGACCGTGACATCCTTCGCATTGAACACCGTATTCAAAAAAGTTACCTGCGAATCCTGGCCGATTTTCGAATCTTGTTGGCTGAGTTGCAGCATCGTATGGTTTCCATCCGGTTGTGTGGCAAGCACCACAAGTATATGATAAACCTGTCGGAGTACGAAGAGCGAAAACCGCATTTCCAACATTTGAAGCATTATAGGAACCATGTCCTTTTAATGTTGGATGAATTGTACCCAGGTTGTATTGAGCTTTTGTCCCCTCATAGATGTAACCGTCTTTATTCATCCATCGTGCTTTCCAGCCAAAACCACCGATCATAAATGCAATATTTGTATCGGCTGCAGTATAGCTGAAACCTAAAGCAGTTGCTTCAGGAGCTAAAGGAACACCTTCCACATTTGTGCCGGCCGGAAAAGGCTTGTAGACACCCCCAACGACTTTTGAACGATCGATTTTTTGAATTTTCCAAGGATGTCCTGATTTTTCGAATTCAGCAAAATCAATCGGCTTGATTGAAGTATGACATGGAACACAAGATGCTTTGCCTGCATAATCAGACCAAAGCTGAGCTGATGCGGGTTGTGTGCAGATTATAAAGCACACAGCAATAGCTAAAATTATTGTAGAACTTTTCATTCTACCTCCTCCTTTTTTGTTTTCTGATAATTACTAAAATATAGATTCATTTAGTTATCAAATAGTAACAATTAACATACCAAGAAATTTAACGACATTTATTCATTTTTGTAACAAAAAGCAACAAAAGAAATCAACATTGAGAAAAAAAACTCCAAGGTTTATCAATCTTGAAAAAGAATATTGAAGGTTTAAAAGAGGGGCTGCCGAGGTGGAGGGCTAACCTCGGCAGCTTAGAGTTACGTTTTAGTGGAGGGTAATAAGGGTAACACAAAATAAGGGTAGTAACACTAGACGATAAAGAAACTCTACTACTCAAAGATACAACATGTAGTGAACAATTTTTATCGTCCATAATATTAGGACAACTATTGTACCAAAATAAAATCTTTGTTTTTTCGCTGAAATTAAACTATTGCATAAACCAATATTTCATTTCTGCAAATGATTTGAAAAAAATTTCTCAAATACGATAAAATTTGTGACATAAGAATTTGAATTGCTATGATTCAGAAGTTCATCTGAGTACATTCATCCAGAGATCGAAACTTCCGATACTCCATATTATTGGTTCTACCGTTTCATTTTATTTTAATGTAATTCATTTTGTTCGGTATGAAGAACCTGCCCGCTAAATCTATTACTGAGAGGCAGGCAAGTTTGGCTTCCCCGCATGCCTTATCAACCAGCCCGCCCCACTCAACTTCGACCTGCCCGCCATACTCAGCTACAGGAGGCAGGCGGGGAGGCTGGCGGGTCCAAGTTCGGCGGGCAGGTTGCAACAGTCTGGGTAGGCAGGTGTGAAAAAAGTTCAATTTCAAAACCTTCCGTCAGTTGACAGATGTTCCTCTTTGCGAATGCACTACTTTGTGGGTGTTGAGTCCGTCTCGACGGATCGGACCTCTCTCGAAGGAATGGATTCCTATAACCATAAACCAGCATAGCCGGAACCAAAAAGGAAAAGCCCAAATCACAAGCATCAAATAACAAATAATGACCAATTATCAAAACTCCAATAACTCAAACAAAATGCAAACACTATATGCAACTGTGTTCCGCTGATGGCGGTTTGTTTTGAATTTTGAATTTTAGTCATTGGAATTTATTTGTTATTTATTTTTTGGGGTTTGAAATTTCTTGCCATTTTGCGCAAGATTTAACTACTAATGGATTAGTATATATGTTCTTAAATACG
>JAHJVF010000473.1 GCA_018828505.1 Bacteroidota bacterium
CTTACAAAAATGGTTCAATTATATTGAATATTTGAATTTTCTATCTCGTTGTATTAAAAGAATTTAGAGCATTTTTTTCTAATGGCGGTCAGTAGAGATTTTCCTTAATGACAAATTTGGGTTTATTTATCCTCTACGAGGATAGTTAATTGTCAGTGGATTTTTCTTTTTCTACAATAATAAAACATCTACGATGTTTCCGTAAAATGGAAATTCATCACTTGGGTAAAGACCTTGTAGAGGTCACATTATTGTAGAAAAAAATCCAGTCAAATAATTCCAAATCCTCTCCCGTAGGGACTCCTGTGGAGGTAGAGGATTGATAAATTTGTTCTGTTTATGTTCTGTTTTACAATAATCACATCTTTCATAATACTCGAATTCATATTTCTTAAGTTGACGACTATGCGACAGAGTCGTGGCGCATTCGCATTAATAAAATTATCAACTTACAGTCAGTAATAATTGGTGAAATTACCTTTCAATTGTTTCTTCTATGAATTCATCTAAAGGTGCCATGAGTAGAGGTTTGCCGTTATTTCTCATCCTGAATTTCAAAACCTCGAGAGATGTATTTTGTTCAGTCATTTCAAAAAATGGATTCGGTATGAGTGAACTAAAATCTATCAATGGCATTTTTGGGTATTGAAGAATTTGATAATCATTTCCTTTGATCCCAGCTTTATCTTTCGCAATTAAAATTGCTGTTTCTAATCCTCCAAGTACATCCACAAGTCCGATATTTAATCCATCATTTCCAGACCATACTCTCCCTTGTGCAATCTTATCAATATCTTCTTTCGATTTATTTCTTCCGTTTCCGACTTTTACTAAGAACTTATCGTACATATCTTTTAAGAGCACTTCAACTTTTGATCTTTCTAACTCGGTGAGGTTACGATCAGGTATCGACATATTTAAGAAAGGAATTGTCATACCATAACCAAGATCAGCATGTTCGCCGCGCTTAACGTAGTCAGTCGAAAATCCAATTTCTTCTTTAAGGCTTTTATTATAAAACCAACCGCCAATAACACCGATTGAACCTGTGATAGTATTCGGAGCTGCAACGATTGTATCTCCATACATTGAAAGCCAATAACCTCCTGAGGCTGCTACAGAGCCCTGTGAAATTATCAAGGGTTTTTTTCCTTTAATTTTCTTCAGCGCTTCGGCAATTACATCACTTGCGAGAGCATCACCACCGGGGGAATCAACTCTGAGCACAACTGCTTTAACCTGTGATTTTTTTGAAGCCGCTTCAACATCTTTTACCAACCTTCTTGCTGAAATACCCTCATCCATTGCACATACACCGAGTGCATAAATTACAGCAATAGCAGGTTTCTCCCCCCAGTAGTTATCTTTGGGAAGATTAAATGCCTCAAGACTACTTATACTGACAAACTTCTTTTTTTCGACTTCTGAATCTTTTGGTGGGTCTGGTTCAACATACCAGCGTGCGAGTGAATCAACTAAACCCTTTTTCAATGCTTCTTGTGAAGTGAATATAACTTCATTATTTACAATGTTATCAAAATCTTCAAAAGAAATATTTCTGCTTGAGGATATTTCTTTACGAGCTAACTCATAAAAATCGTCTACAAGCTTTTTTCTCTGCTCACGATCTTTTTCTGACATTTTTTCTCTCGAAAAACTTTCCATTGCAGATTTGTATTCAAAGAATCTCCATTCATCATACCCGACTCCTAATTTCTCAAGCGTTCCTTTATAGAAAGTTCTTCCCATCCGATATCCTTCAAGCTGAAGAAGACCAATTGGATCCATTATAATTTTATCTGCCACAGAGGCAAAATGATAAAGATCAATATTAGCATTATCTATATAGATATAAATTTCTTTGCCGTGGTTTTTTAATTCTTGGAGCTTTGCGCGAATCTCCCAAAGCATTTCTCTTGATATTTTTATTCCAGAAGTATTGATGCTCAATCCCTTTATATTCTTCTCATCCTTTATTGCATCGAGTTGTTCAAGGATTGAGTAAAGTGTTTTAGAATTATCGAACAATTGGTACTTCTGATATTTAATCGACCCATTCAAATCCACTTTTACGTAATCTTCCGATTTAAAAAGAGTTGTCAAAAGATTTCTATCGTACGCACCTAATCTTATTCCGTAAGTGTTGCTGACATATTTTTGATCTTGGTTATAGTGGGCTTGAGTTGTAAGTCCCAAATTACCTAAACTCAAGTCCAATCCAACATTTAAAAATTTGGAATCGAAATATCGTGCGGTAACCCGCACGCCGGGCAATGCTTCAACAGCCGCACCAACGCTCCACGGAGCTTTATTCGATGCATTATTTCTTTTGAAAACATAATCTGCAAATACCGTCAGCCATTCGTTGCTAAATGGCCGCACAGCAAAATCAATAACTGCTTCTTGATCTCTGAAATTTGTTGTTGATGTGCCGACAAATCCAAAAGAAAGCATTTTGCTCGGTCGGAATAATGTACCGAGCGATAAGATATTTGATCTGTTAAAAAAGTTTTTATCCCCGTTCGACCAGCCATACTGAAATCCCAAACTCATAGATTTATTTCCAAAAGAAGATGAAATCCGATAATCATTTATCTTGGAATTACCGATTTTTTGCTCCATGATACCGAAACCAAAATTAGGAAAGCCGGCAAATAATCCCCAGTTGTTCAGATTAGAAAATTCTCCGCGTGGCGGCGACCAGGTGAAGTATAAATCAATATCGTGCAGATAGGTTAGCAAAGCGGGATTGTCATATCCGTATAATCCGAATTTCATTGCTCCCGGTGAAGTCCGGTTGAAATTGGAGAGTTCGCTATAGCTTTGAAAACCCGATTGTGCAAATAAAATTGTCGATAGGAAAAATATTCCTAAAAGAGTTGATTTCATTCTCATTTTGATTCCTCTAAATGTTACGAGTTTATTTAATTACAAAACATTTTAACGGATTAATATAAAAAATGTTTGGAATAGTTAAGTGAAAAACTTTATAATTGATGAGTAAATTCAGGAAACTCCTATAGTGAGCATTTATTTGGATGAATGTCTATCTTTGTGCGTTCTAAATTATGAATTTCAAAGAATAAAGCAGGTTAAAGAATGATTTTTAGAATTCTCATCTCTATTTTTCTCATTTCAATTTTTGAGGATGTTGCAAAAGCTCATAATGCGGTCTTTCATGAAATTAAACCTGCAACTTCATTGTTGGAGATTAAATCACTTGTCCATCCTGATATGTTAGTCGAAATCGAGGCAACTGCAATAGTTGGGGAATAATAAACAGAAAGAAAAATTTAATCAGAAGTCCAAAATTGAAAACACTTTATTTAGTTAGACATGCAAAATCAAGCTGGAGCGATCCGGATATTTGCGATCATGATCGCCCTCTGAATAGAAGAGGAAATAAAGACGCTCCATATATGGGAAAACTCCTATTTGAAAAAGGGATAAAACCTGAAAAGCTGATTTCAAGTTCTGCCGTTAGAGCACTCGAAACAGCAAAACAAATTGCAAAAGAAATTCGCTTCGATAGAAATTCTATCATTGCTGATGAAAGACTTTACCATCCAAGCACGATGGATTTTTTTCGTGTCATAAATGAAATTGATAAGTCGATCGGCGAAGTAATGTTCTTTAGTCACAATCCCGGCATCACCGATTTTGTCAACTTCATTTCTACTTTTGACATCATCAACATTCCCACCTGCGGAATTGTTTGCATCCAATTTGATACTAATGATTGGAAAGAGCTATCAAACCATAAGGGTAGGGTTACATTCTATGAGTTTCCAAAGAAATACTTTGGCTAAAGACCAGAGGTAAGCACAGAGATAAAGGGCATCTATGGTGACTAATATTAGCCATTTGTTTGATATTTTCAATAAAAACCAGTAATAATTCAAATTATCAGCACCCGATAGGTTTAGGACTAGGGGACTTTATTCTTACATTTTTGATCTTTTGGAATTCTTTCTGATCATAACTAACTGCTTATAATTTAAGCAGTTGGCTTAGGAATCATTCAAAAAAATTTTAAAATCGCAGCTCCATAATAGCCCGCCCTCAGTTCAAAAACTTAAAATTTCAGTCATTGGTACGATTTTGGATAGTTTACTGTTGTGAATTAATTAATGAAAAAAGGAAAAAAATAAATTGGTCAACAACGACTTCTACTCATCGTTTAATGATGGTTCGGCTAAAGTTAAAGCAACTGCAACAATTACTCCGACAAACATTACTGTGACCATTAATAACTAAAAACAAATTCATGTGTTGGCGGAATTTACCGCCAACCATTTTTTGGGGGAAAACAATTAATAAATTATAAATGATATGAACAAGGTAGCTGGAGTATTTTTAGACGGATCAGAACTTAAAGTTGCAATTCTTGGAAAAAGAAAAGATAGAATTGCAGTTGAGGATCTTCTCATCCTTCGGTCATTAAATGAAGAGAATTCAAGCAAATCATTTACTGGAGCCGTTAAGGATAAGTTAATTGATGATGCGATGGATTTAATAATTGATACAAGCGAAGATGAGAGTGCCAACGATGAATTCAATCCATTCCAAAGTTTGCAAGAGTTTAATGATTTAAACAAATACCGGTTTGTTCCATGTGTTTCAGAGCCGCACGTTTCATACCAAATTGTTAATGAGTTGAATGGAGCCCCTAGCAAAGAAGTTAGAAAAGAGCTTTTTAAAAGATGGC
>JAHJVF010000474.1 GCA_018828505.1 Bacteroidota bacterium
ATATTTAATTATTTTGTTTAGAATTTAGTTTTTTAAATTTGTTTAGTTCGCCGAAGGCGAATTGGTATTAGTTTTTCAAATCTGCGTAACTTCTGTTAATTAATAAAAATCGGTGAAATTCGTGTCTGTTTATCTTGTTTATGAAAATAATATGATGATGATTATTCGTGGATATTCCCCGCAAGCGGGACAAGCTGTGTAATTCGTGTCTGAAAAATATCGTTGAACGATGATGTTATAAAGCAAAAAAATATTATAGTTACAAAGAAAGATTTGGATGTGAAATTGAATTTTTACTTAACATCCCACTCACAAAGTAGTAAATTCACGAGATACACTAACTACTTTTTTAACTATTTATATTTATTGAATAATAGATTTTATAATAAGAGGCAATATGAATCCACATCAACCATTTATCTTTAATATAAGACAAGACGAAATAGATACTCTCAAGCACTTGCAGAAATTATTGAATAACCATAAGTTTCTTCAAGTAATTCAAGAAGGTAGAAAAGCGCGGAATAAATACCCGAGGATTTTTTTCTTTTACACTATCCCTTCCATTGCCTATTCGCTTACAAACAGACTCGAAGATGCTTTTCAGCTTCTAAAAGAAGCAGAACAAAACTTTCCCGATTCATCCGAAGTAATGTACCAATTGGCAAAGATTCATGAAGATATAATGGAATATGATGAAGCCGAAAAGTATTACAAAAAATCATACGAAGGTACACCCGCGGATCACAATGATGCACGATCTGAATGCTTGAATGACTTAGGGGCTTTGTATTGGAAAATGCACCGAAAAGATGAAGCGTTAGAATCCTGGAAACTCGCTTTAATGGAAGACCCCAAAAACATAATGGCACAAAACAACTTGCGGGATTTTACAAACGAATACGGAGAACCCTCTGCTGTGGCTCCAATAATGGATGATATGTTCCATTTCCAGAATATTCAAATGGTGAGATATTTCCACAGTAAAAACCTTACGGAATTCCAATCGATGGAAGAAGCCGATAAAATAATGCGGTTAATATCCGATGCGTGGAACCGTAATATAGTACCGGAAAAGAAGAAGCTCGATTCCTCTATCGCATACGAGAAAACTAAATGGTTTGAAAGCATAGAAATTAATTTTGACGACGAACCAATGACCGATGAAGAAAAATCAAAATTATTCAAAAGTTCCCATCACAAAACGAGCGATAAGCTTTTATCAAAAAAGAAAAAAAAGTATCAACCCTTGGGGAAAAAGATATTGTCCAAAGAAGAAATAGAAATTGAGGAATTAAGACAAAAGTTTCCATATCTCCCCGACAACGGTTTGTTTGCTGTAACTATCGCTTATCCTTTTCTAATGTTTGCCGGAATGAACATAAAACGCTATAAAAAAATTTTGTTGAAAGGAACCGATGAAGAAGAGGAACAAGATATGCTCCTTTGGGCTTATGATATTGGCATCACACTGTTTGAATCGTTTTTCGAAGAAGACGGTGAAGACGCTGAGGATTTAGTGAATGAAGCACTTGAAATTGCCGCAGAACACTTGGACGGTGATGAAATCGAAAAAGCTTTCGAAATTTCTATGAAAGCAATTCAAGATTTAGGAAAAGAGCTTGAATGACAATTAACAATAAGAAGTAGACACTAATTCCACAAATTGACACGAATTAGAAATTACCAATTTGTGCAAATTCGTGTAATTCGTGTCTGGAAAAGTATCATTAAATGATACTGATTTAAGAACTTTTTATGTTACATTTAGCCAAGGAAATAGACACGAATTGCACGAATTTATACTAATTGTATTCGTGTCAATTCGTGTAATTATTTTCTTCGTGATAATTAGTGAAATTCGTGTCTGAAAATAAATTTTTAATGGAGGTGAGATGTGAGACACGGATTACACAGCTTGCCCCGCTTGCGGGGAATTAACACGGATTACAAAATAAAGTGGAGGTGAAATGAGGTTACATTTTTATTTAACAGCGAATACTCAAACCGTTACGCTAGATTACAGACACGGATTGCACAGCTTGCCCCGCTTGCGGGGAATTAGCACGAATTATTAAACCTTGTAGGAGGTAATATGAGACTAACACTTAATTTTGAAATCAAGGAAGAGGTAATACCTAGAAATTATGGCATTGGATTTATATCACTTATAAAAAAGCTGATTGAAGTTACCGATCCACTTTTGTTTTATGATTATTACGAAAAACATAAGCTGAAACCGTTTACATTTGGAGTGTATTTCCCGAATCTTAAAGGTAATGATGGCGATAAAATCAATGTCGGTGATAAAGCAGTACTGAACTTCTCTACTTCTTCCTTTCAATTGGCAACAAATATTTATAACGGATTTTTGAAAGTCCCAGAACATTTTTGGAAGAATAACGGTTCTAATATAACATTCAAACCATCCAAAGCATTTCTTAACCAACAAAAAAGAATTACCAAAAACGAGCATTGGTTTAAAACTCTTTCACCATTTCTCATCAATAATCTTGGTGATTCTAATGAGTTCTTGTTACCCGGTGAGGACGGTTTTATAGAAGGACTTGAGTTTTCGTTAAATGAATGCGCAAAAGAATTTCTTGGAGTAGATAAAGTTGATTTTGAGTTTGAGCCCGTAAGTATGAAGAGAAAAGTAATCTATCATTATCAAAAAATGCCTACAAATACAGGTGTGTTTAGATTAAAAGCTGAGCCAGAGATTTTACAAATGCTCTATGATATTGGAATTGGAGTACACCGTTCGCAAGGTTTTGGTATGCTGGAGGTGGTGAGATGAGTGAAAATACAATTACTCTTTATCCTTCTAATTGGCTTTATAATGCGGGAGTAGTGGGATTATTGAATAACTTAGAAAATAATTACCCAAATGAAAACTCCCCCAAAAACTTAGCACAAATTTGCGAGGATGGTACCGTAATTATTGATAGAAATATTTTCAAGAATCTTAATACAAAAGCAAGATTTATTGAAGGGGTTGATAAAATCTCAATTTACCGAAAAGGAATGTATAGAAATTTTTTAACTACCGAAGATGAGAAAAAATTATTCATAGATTTTGTTAAATCATTAGGCAGTGTTGAAAATAGGGATAATTGTGGTTTATGCAACTACGGTTATTATCTACCCCTAGGAAAAGTAAATGAGATAAATAATGGACAACGCAGTAATAAAAAGTTTCTTAACCGGATTAAGGAATTTAATTTTGTTCATAATACGATAATGGGACCGACGGTAGATAAGTTTCCAAATGCTTTTTGGAATAATAAGCGAGGAACTAAAATATGTCATCTATGCAATTTCTTAATCCTACACCATCATATTGCACTAACCTCTTTGGCGTTCTATGAAGATATATTTATTAATGCTCTTTCTTTCAAAGTAATGTATGAATTGAATAAGCTAATAATAGAAACATATGGAAATATGAATAGAGAGGAGGCAAAAAACAAAAGAGAAATACTAGCTACTTCTGTAATAGAATATTCGAGAAAAATAAAAAGTACGTTAGGAATATGGACTGGAATGAACATTGAAATTGTTAGCAAATACAAAGTTAAAAACGAAAAAGGGCAATGGGATGATAGGATTGAATATTTTTCTTTACCATCAGATGTAATTAAAATTATTTCCGATAGAGGAATTGCTTCCGCACTTTCTGAATTAGGTGAGTTTAGAATCCTCAACATTGTGCTAAACAGAAAATATTCTGATCTAATTGAAATTGCATATAAGCTATTGAGGGAATCAACAAAAGATTTTGATAAGCGTAATAAAAGGCTTATTGACAATTTATTTTACCGTTGGGATAATCGAAAAAACCTTACTCAAACGGCTAATAAGATTCTACTGCTTTATACATTAATTGAAGAAAAAATTAAAAGGAGTTAAAAATGGATATACCAATTGAAAAACTGAAAGAACAACTATCAACAAATGATCTGAAGTATGAAGACTGGAACAGTTGTTTTTATAAATTGAAGAATACTCAGAAAGAATTACAAAATTTACTTGAGTATGCTTCTGATATTAAAAAGGATGAGAAAAAGTTCAAAGACCTTCAAAGAAGATTAGCTGGCGAAAACGCAACTGAACTTATTGAAAGTCTTAAAAGGAAAGGATATGTATTAAAGAAAGAACTTGGCGATGCTTTTGAGAATATGGGATACCGTTTGTTGGAGCAAACGAGGGCCGGGAAAAGAGATGATGTTTACTATGGAATTTTAAGAATATTTGTTTCTAACAAGAGGAAATTCCCGGACGAATTGGTTGAAGTATTTAAACCTATTTACTCTGAGGAGATGTTCAAGGTTTTCATCTTCTCTTTCTTAAGCGGTATTATCGGTAAAGAACAACAAACAGAAAATAAAAATTAAAGGAGCACTAAAATGAAAAACATTACATTAACAATGATATTTGAAGGTTCTGCATTGAACCGTGACGAAAAAGTTGGCGGCAACATACTTTCGATAAAGAAAATGAATGTGAACGGAGAAATAAAATCGTTTATTAGTAAGGTTGCTATAAGGCATTATTTATTTGAGACGCTACATAAAGTTCACAACTGGATTCCAGCAAATGTAAAAATTACAGAGGAAGGGCAGAATAAAGTTGTTCAATTTGACACCACAAAAGGAGATATTATTGAAAACGCAGAACTGGATATTTTTGGTTTTATGCACACATTAGCAAAAGAAACAGGCGATGTTACAATAACCAGAAAATCTCCTTTAGGAATTACAAAAGCAATTTCTTTATCCACCTATGAACAAGATTTGGCTTTTTATGCAAATCACGATTTGGTTCATAGAGTTGCAACTCAGAAAGGTGTAATTGCAAATCCAAATCCATATAACAAAGAAGAACATACATCTTTATACAAGATTAGCTTCTCTTTAGACAGTTTATTAGTTGGTCAAGATACTTGGTTATTATCACGTCAACCAACTTACGAGAATGAGGTCCTTAGAATATTCATAGGAAGCGACGATGAATATAGAGAAATTGTGTGCAGAATTGACGAACAAAATCGAAATCATTTTTCGATTCAAAAAACTATTATTGGACAATCAACCGAGATAGCTACAATTGATTACGAGCGAATTAATAATGGTTTATTCAGAATCCGCTTTACACTTGCTCCAGAATTAAAAAGACAGAGAATAATTCAAGTTCTT
Source organism: Bacteroidota bacterium (assembly GCA_018828505.1). GTDB lineage: Bacteria > Bacteroidota > Ignavibacteria > Ch128b > Ch128b > JAHJVF01. Next base: position 5,199 of record JAHJVF010000474.1, read on the forward strand.
GAAGCAATTAAAAATGGTCTCTATGCACAATCCAGCGGCGAAGCCAACACAATTGTTCCGCTTTTCATCATTGCAAGTGGCGTAAGAATACCTTCTCCGGTTTTTCATTCTTTCATTGATATTGATGTAAAAAAAGAAGAAAGACAAATGAAAGTAATTGGAATAAATGATTGCTTAAGAAATTCTTGGATCAAATTCGAAAAAGAGGTTAAAAAAAATGGAAATAAGGAAAAGCAAGACAATTCCCTTGTGTATATTCAAGACTGCGAACGCTTAAGTTATGACGAACAAATTAAAACTCAATATCAGTCCATTTTAACTGATGATTGGAATAAATTCTTGAGCAACTTAGGATTGGGAGATAACAATGCGAGTTAAATGGACCTATCCTCAACAAGTATCATTTCCATCAAGGTATAAAATGTTCCTCTGGGAATATCGGAATCATAAAGCCCCGCTTGAGAAACTAATTTATCGAATCTTTACCTATGGTAAATTTAACGATCTTAAATGGCTCTTCGAGAAATATCCAATTGAATCTTTTACTCTCTCGAAAAAATATAATGACATAAAACGTGGTGTAAAATTCTGGATGGAGTTTTGGAATGGAAAAAGAGTATAAATCATTACTTAATCTTGCAACTGAAGTTCAGAGGCATTTTACAACTTTTTACTTAGCGGGTGGAACCGCGTTAATGTTAAAGCATAAACATCGCATCAGCGTTGATTTAGATTTCTTCAATCAGAAGTCATTTTCCTATGCACTCCTTTCATCAAAAATAAGAAAGCTTTTTCAAGTTGAAGCTGAAGAACGGTTGGGTGATAATATTGATTTCTTTATTCAAGGGAATAAGGTCTCATTCGTTTACTATCCTTTTAAGAACATAGAACCGCTTGATGACTTCAAAGGTATTCTTGTAGCTTCCGACTATGATATTTTTCTGAACAAAATCTATGTGGCAGGGAGACGAGTTGACCCGAAGGACCCATTCGATGCAGCATACTTATTTAAAATGCACAAGTGGGAAACCCCGAAAATCAAAAAAGATTTTGAGAAAAAGTTTCCGGATCAAAGTTTCGAAATTTTTCTCGGGGCGCTTCTATACTTTGAAGATTATCCCAAACTTCCCAAATGGGTGAAAACAACTTTAATGGAGTTTATACTATGAGCTTACTAAGAATTAAAATCTATCAGCCGCAATCGCATTACAGAATTCCTTTTACGTATCAGCGGAGGCATACGTATCCAATTCCGCCTTATTCAACCTTTATCGGCTTTTTATGTAATGTGCTCGGTATTTATGATCAAAGAACAGAGTTATATCAAGAAGGCATCCTTAATCTGAAAATCTCACTTGCCGGAAGATTTGAAAGCAAGATTACAGAATACATCTGGTTCAGAAATCTGAAAAAAGAAAAACATATTCAAAGATTTGGCTTTGTTGAAAACAGAGAAACAAACGGACACATCGAGCATATCGGTGGACAATCCCCAATGCGCATTGATGTTCTAAATGAGGTTCATATTGTGGTTTATCTTGCTCATAAAGAGAAAAAATATCTGGAAGTGATTAAAGAAAATCTAATGAATCCAATTAATCGTTTAGAAATTTTGCATCTCGGCAGAGCTGAAGATTGGATTGTTTTAGAAGAAGAGCCAAAATATTTAGATGATTCAGAAATCAGTTATGAAAGACGCGACGCTGACTATAAATATTTCTTTTGGATACCAAATCAATTCTTCATCAAGAATGGAAATGGTTGGGAGATAAAAAAAAATAACAAGTATGAAGGACTTCTTTATAATCTTCCAACCTTTGTTACTATTAAGGATTATGAAACTACATTTAACAGACACGGCGTAAGAATCTTTGATTATGTTAGAACCAAATTGAATGACGGATTAATTAAAGAAGAAAAGGTTTTGCTCGATGTATCCGATAAGAAAAATATTTTACCAATCTTTTTGGGTGAATTAAATGGAAAATGAAAACAAAGTTTGGGCAAAAAGCATCAAGGATGAAGATAAACCTCCAATAACACTGAGAGAACATACCAACAATGTTCTTAATGCATTTCTTCAATTGGAAAACAAGCTTGAAGATGAGAAGCTAAAGGAAAGCATCAAAACAGCTATTGAGTTACACGATCTTGGAAAGGTAAATCCTTATTTCCAAATAAGAACGCTTGGCAATAAAAAGTATAAGCCGTTCGATGTTAGCCACAACATTTATCATTCTCTCTTTTCAGCGCTTTGGATTGATAAAGAAAAGCTAAAGAACAAAATTGGAGATGAAAACCTTTCAAGATTTATTCTATCTGCAGTAGCATTTCATCATTGGAAAGACAGCTTTGAAGATTTGCTAAGATTTGGCGGAAACGATTTTGAAAAATTATCTAACTGGTTATATGAAGAAGGTAATTTGGAAAAATTAAAACGCAATCTTGAATCCGAAGGATTTAGTGATGAAATGATCTCCTTTGACAAAGAAATGCTTAAAGGATTAGAGAACGGAGTATCGTTTGCAGAATATATAACTCCTTTATATAATCTTTATTGGCTGCCTAAACGAATTGAGATCGATGAAGAAAAGAAAAGGAATTGGATCTTACTTTCCGGGTTTCTGATGCGGAGTGATCATTTTGCATCATTCTGCGAGACTGAAGAAGAGGATCATAAAATTGAAGAAGAAGGTATATCATCCTCTTTGATTAAGAGTAATATCATCGCTCAAATAAAGGAAAAGAATAACAACTTTAATGAATCTCAATTATGGCAAGATACAGTTGTTAAAGAATATGGAAACGATAATATAATTCTAATAGCTCCCACCGGCTCCGGCAAAACTGAGTTTTCTTTTCTTTGGTCTAATGGCGGGAAGTTCTTTTATACACTTCCTCTTCGTTCTGCAGTTAATCAAATATTTGATAGAGCAAAAGGAATATTCGGAGAAGAAAAAGCCGGTTTAATTCATTCCGACGCAGATGTTTACCTTATGGATGGAAAAGACGAAGCAAACACAATGAAGCTTTATGATTTATCCCGAGAGCTTTCATATCCGGTAATGATTTCAACTGGCGATCAGTTCTTTCCTTATGCTTTACAGCCACCGGGATATGAAAAGATATTTGCAACTTTCTATAAATCAAGACTTGTAATTGATGAAGTACAGGCATACGATCCCAAAGCTGCAGCAATAATTGTAAAATTTATTGAAGCTGTAATTAGAATGGAAGGCAAGTTTTTACTAATGACGGCAACTTTGCCAAATTATATTAAAGAAGAAGTGAAAGTAAGAATCGAAAAATTCGGAAAAGAATGGAAAGAGCCAATTAACCTTTATGAAAGTGATTCTAAGTACAAAGAAATGAAAAAACATAGGATTCAATTCATTCCTATTTCTAATTCTGTTAATGATAAAAGAATAGATTACACAATACCGGATGATATATTTCAAGAAATAATCACCCAAGCTAAAAAAGGGAAACGAGTTTTAGTAATACTTAACACAGTAAAGCAAGCACAATATGTTTTTGATGAGCTATCAAAGAAAGCTGAAGGAGAATTAGAAGATAATTTATGGTTGTTTCATTCAAGATTTACTCTTGAGGATAGAAGGAAGAAAGAATTAGAATTAATTGGAAAGGAATTCAAAAATCCAAAAGATGAAACAAACGAAACAACTCCCAAAATATTAGTTGCAACACAAGTTGTTGAAGCATCTCTTGATATAGATGCAGATCTTTTGTTTACGGAAATAGCGCCGATGGATGCTCTTGTTCAAAGAATGGGAAGAGTTTTAAGAAGGCATAAAGATTTCATTCCAGAAGAACCAAAAGAACCGAACGTTAATGTAATAGTGTTTCGTGAAGGATATCAATCGGGGAGCAAATACGTTTATGAAAACGAATTAATTGAAAAGACTTTCGCTATACTAAAATCATCATCAGAAATTATTAATGCTAAAGATGATCAATTAGCTGAAATCATAAAAAGATACTATGACAACAAAGAAAATTTTATTGGTTTAGTAGAAACAAAAGAAGAAGAGAAAAAGACAAAATCAAAAAAAGGAAAAGGGAAAAAGAAAAAAGAAAAAGTTGAAGAAATACCTTCTAATCAAAACGATCAAACTAGTGTTTCTTTTTTGTTGTCTGAATACGACAAATTTTTATTAGTTGCAAAACTGTATTCGGCACTTAATAAAGATGGGAAATACTTAAAGAAATTTTACAGTACTCTTGACATTCTCGATGCCGGATATATGTCGGATAGAAAATCTGAAGCACAAAGAATGTTTAGGGAAATATCTTCGATTTCGATAATACCATCGAAGAAAAAAGAAGTGTTTCAAAATGAAGTAATAACTTTTTTTGCAAATATCCCCTCGCAAAAAGAAAAGCGGAAGGGACTATATACTAAATTCAAGATGGATGTTTTAGCGAAGTATGTTGTTTCTATTCCTAATCATACTTGGAAAGACAAACGTGAATATATAAATAGTGTTGAATGCTGGGCTGATTCAAACTCTGAATTTGATAAAAAGTTAAAAGAGAAACTTAAACACTGGTGCAGGGAAATATATTTTGCTGATTATGAATATGACTTTAACACCGGTGTAAACAACTCTAACGAAAAGCAAAAAGAATATGATTCAACGTTTTTGTAATTCGGGGCAAGCTGTGTAATTCGTGTCTGAAAAACTATCATTAAATGATACTGTTTTAAAAACTATTTATGTTACATTTAGCCAAGGAAATAGACACGAATGTCACTAATAGATGTTGTGTTATTCGCAATTATTTAAGTAATTAGTGTTAGAAAAATAAAAGTAATAGAGAAGAAAAATGAGACACGGATTAACACGGATTATAAATTTTTATTGGAGGTGAGATGTGATACAAGAAATTTCAAATTTTGTAGATACTATACAACAAGAATATCATACTGAAGGATTAAAGCCTTCTCCGGGTTTGCATATTCTAATTGATTTGGATGAAACTGGAGAATTGAAAGCGAATGGATATAAGAGTCTTCTCATTGACAAGAACGGAAAGTGCTTCGAACTAACTTTGGAGGGAGAATTAAAAGAAGTTGAGTATGAATTTGACTTCGAGATTCGTGAATTTTATTCACAAACAATATCAATGAATAAAGCGATTGATTCGAGAAAGAAGATCCATTCTTCTGTTCCTTATGTTTTGTGGTTTAAACCGGAAAATCTTGAAAAATTAGAAGAATCATTCGATGAATACTTCAGCAATTGCAAAACATATGCAAAAAGCGACGATGAAGTTTTTATTGTAAATATTGAGAACTTTTCAAAAGAAAGGATTAAAGAGCTAATTATTAACGATCCGAAATTCAAAAAAGTAGATAAAAAAAATTATGTGCGAGTTTATTTCGTTATAGATATTGAAAAATTAAAAGCGAGTAATGAAGAATATTTATCTTTAAGATTATTTAATAAAGACGATTACAATGTTGAGATAGATGGAGAAATGTATGGATTAAGCGATTTCTTAAACGGTGCCAACATTAAAAAACTTTTTATGCTTCATCAGAGCACAAAGTATAAGGTAAATAACCGTATACCTAAATCAGCAAGTTTAAAGCTTTATCAATTCGAAAGACTTCTTAAGAAAAGAAAGCTACCAAACATTGTCCCGATATTTATTGATAAAGAAGAACTGAACAAAGAATTTGTCAGAATATTTAGTCGAGATAAAACACTCTCTTTTAGAGAAATAATAAGGCAGCTATTCAAGCAACATGAAGAAGATATTTCAAACTATTATTTAATCAATTGGGCAAATCGACAAGGCATTGTTATTAACGACATAGATTATGTACCAAAGTTTAAATTCTTTCTTAATGACTTTACCATTATGAACATAATACAGCTTCCAAACACTCAAGAACGGGATGCAATAAAGAATATCTTTGATTTCGAAATGACTATTGTTCAAAAGATTTTTAATAACGCACTTATTGTGAAAACAAAAACAAACACTGTGCTTTTCAAATACTTCGATGATATTGATGCTAAATATACAACCCCTATAAACTATCAGAACATTCTAAAGTATCGAAAATGCTTCTACGATTTTATTTATAAATCAAAAGAAGATGCAATTAACGGAAAGGTCTTTTATAATCTGCTATTATCCACAATAATTGATGACATAAAACACGATGAATATAAAGATAACCGACACACAAAAGATTTTTCAATAAAAGAAAAGCTAAACATCCTTTTTTCATTAAATAAAAATTTCGATA
>JAHJVF010000475.1 GCA_018828505.1 Bacteroidota bacterium
ATTGGATTAGTAATTATCACGAAACAACCGAACCGTTAATCCGTAACAGAATTGAATTTCGGATAATTGTAGATAATTTTTCAAGAAATAATCTTGGGGAATATACTACCGTCTATTGCGATACTGAAAGAAAATTACCATCGGATAATCAAGTAAGAAATTTTGAGAAAAGTTATTTCAATCAAAAAGGTTCTTTTATTAAAAAATCTCATCAGAAGATAGAATTATATTTGTTAAATAATAAAAACCGAATGAAAGAATTGTTTGGGACTGAAGATTCTGTTTATATTTTTAAAAACATCATAGCAATTACTACTAGGATTGACAGCATAAAATGGCGGATTAAATAATCAAATATTTTCAGTAAATTAAAAACGCACCTAACCCGCCAATCAAGCGGACGCCGTTTTCGCTTTCGGCATTTTTGTAATTATTGGTTTTGTTTTTCCGTGCAAAGTTGCTTTGTAAAGTTGTTCTGTTAAAAATATTTTTAATAAACAAAAAGTTGTTGGTATTGTTCGGCGTTCTTGTTCTGGGGCGCCGCTTATCGGCAACGTCGTTATATTTGCAGTTAATTGCTCAATCAAGATTATTGGGATTTGCATTTAAGTTGGAGTTAAAAATGAAATACATCAATATTTTTCTTTTTATCGTAGTATCATTTGTAATGTTTACGTCCTGTAAAGATTCGTCATCTGTCGAACCCGAAACTCAATTTGTCCAAATCTATTTTAAATATGATTTCAAAAACGAATTAAACACTTTCGAGAATACTTTTCAGAAGGATTTGGTTCTTGACGGTGTGAGGAAAATAAACTTCTGGCTGTCAACAGAAGAACAGAATAGTATTTTAGAAAAAGTAAATGAGATTAATTATTTCTCAATGCCCGATACCTTTAAATATATTTCCGAAGACAGTGTTTCCGTTTCTATTGAACCAAATCCTGGTGAACAAATATTGCGAATAAAATATCAATCAAAAGATAAAACTACGATTTGGACATACCCTGTAGTAGAAAATGATTCTCGATTTACAGATTTGTTGGCATTACGCAAGTATATAAAATCAATAATAGAATTAAAGCAAGAATATAAAAGATTGCCACCTGCTCGTGGTGGTTATATGTAATCACAAATATAACCAGCCAATCAAGCGGACGCCGTTTTCGCATTTGGCATTTGTGAAATTATTGGCTTTGTTCTTCCGTGTAATGTTAGTTGTGTAAAGTAGTTCTGTTAAATAATATTTTAATAATTATTGGCAGTTGTTTTTTAAGTGGCATTCCTGTTCTGGGGCGCCGCTTATCGGCAAGGCCGTTAGCCATACAATAAACAAATGGAGGTTTTAAATGAAAAAGCATTTGATTCTCGTTTTCTTGTTCAGCATTCTTTGTTCATCATTCTCATTAGCTCAAAATTATTCTCTTAATACTTCTTATCAGCTTGGTAGAGATGGCGAGTATTATGGTGTTTCCGCTTCAAGATGGATTAAAACATGGAATAATGAAAAAGTTATTCTAAGAGGAACCGCTGGATTTGTTGTTGGTACACATTGGGGAGAGAAATCCAATGTTGCAGAGTTCAGAAGAGTTGAGATTGGAATCGAAAGTAGAAACACAATGGTTACTGGCAAAGATTTCTTCAATATTATTAATGTCAGTTATTTATTATCTTCTTACAACAGACAAGAAGAAAACAATCTGGTAGGCATGAAAGAGAATGGTTGGATGTTTTCATTTGGTTTCGGAACAAGATTAATTTCTCCAGCATTAGTTACGGCAAGATATGTTTGGGGACCACAAAGAGGAATACGTTTAGGAATTGAGTTCGATTTCTAGAAAAAGTTTATATGTTTTTATAAGACAAGAATTGTAATGGCTAACACGCAACTCAAAGCGACCGCATCTTTGATGCAGTCGTTTGATGTGATTATTGGGTTTAGTTTTTCAAAGTATGTTTGTTGTTCAAAGTTGATTTGTAAAACGAAGTTGATTTTAAAACAAAATAGTTAGTTGTCAAAAGCGTCATTGTAGTTATGGGCGGCGCTTTAGTTGCAACGTCGTTAGGCTGTAATATCGGGAGGAATAAAAATGAAAAATGTTATGAGGTTATTATTTGTAATTATTATAACTATATCTCAATATGGTTGCAAAAATCCATCAGAACCTGAAACTGTCAGCACTATTTTAAATTCAGATTTTGAACAAGGAGGAAAATCTTCTTTGGGAATTTGGAAAGATGGTTATCCTATTTATGGCTATAGAGCATCATTGTTTTCTTTTTCAAATGATACTCCTATCGAAGGTGGAAATTGGTCACTAAAATTGCAATCTCCTTCTTCAAGCTATTCTGTAATGCGTTTATCTATGGCGCCGAATCAACCAAGTGTTAATAAAACATTTCGTTTGTCTTTCTGGTGTAAAAACACAAAGAATTCTAATTGCTCTGTAGAACTTGCAACCTATAGCGGGAATCAAAGTTTTGTGTGGTCGGCAAATATTGATTCTTCAGATTGGAAACAATATTCAATTTCTGGTTCTTCAAATGGTTTATCTATTGATAGTTTGGGTATTTTTATAGCAATGTATTCTTCTTCAGATACGAGTCGTTTTACATTGTTTGATAAATTTATGATAGAACAGAAATAAATACAGCCTTCCAAGAAACTCAACCGTAGAAATGTAGATTATCAAGATTCATAAAAGCAGAGTTGATGCTAAAGTGGGGATGTAAGGAGACAAAAAAGAAAAATAAATAATGTAGGTAGAAGAAAAGCACATAGTTATTCAAAGACCCTCAAGAGAAATAGAAAAAACAACTATGCGACGAAGTAATATTACTAAGTAGTTTTAGGAATTAATTCGCAACCTAATAATTCAGCCTTGTGTTTAAGATTATTAAGCATACGTGTTTTATATTTTTCATTATAGTAATCAGCTCCCAGGTCAACATATTCAACTTTATACTTTAACATTTTGTAAATGATTCTTGCCAGTTTGTGAGCAGTGGCGGTTATGGCAATTGGGGAACCAAATTTAGCTCTTATTCTGCGGTAAAAAGCACCAAGAGCGCAATTAGCATTAGCCAATGAAAAAGCAGACATTCTTAATGATTTATTAGCTCTGTTTTTTGTTTTCTTTGTACTTGATTGAAATACTTTTCCGCCTGTTATTTTATTGTTTGGACATAGTTTTAACCAAGAGCAGAAATGTTTTGATGTTGCCCATTTAGACATATCTGTTCCAATATCTGTAATAATATCCTGAACGGAGGACACATTTAATCCGTCAACCAGTGTAAGGTCAACGCCTGTTATTCGATAAAGCTGAGTTCTGAGATCAAAGTCAGGTGTGTTTTTATTTTTTCTTCCGGAATTTCGTTTATGCGGCTTTAATGGGTTTTCTTCGATGCTTAATTTAGAAGGTAATTGCTGGTACATCTTTTCGGCTTCGATATCGAGTTCATTGATTAGTTTGGTGTAATAGTCGTATAAAGAGAGCATTTGTTTTAGTTGAAAGATGTACTCTTTGTGATAATTTCCTTCAAGAGATTTTTCAATTTCAAATTCACTTTTCTTACAGTGAGGGTCACGGAATTTTGATAAATGTTTTGGATCGGTTTGTCCATTAACTATATCTCTAAGTATTCTCATACCGGTTGTTCCCGTAATATCACTGATAACATTAGTTAATTTAAGATTAATCATTTGAAGTATTTTCTGCATATGCTGTATATGAGAAGCACGATAGCGAATCAGATTTGCTCTATGACGTATCATATCACGCAAAGCACGTATTTCTATATCGGGAATAAATGAACCGTTTAGAAGCCCATAAGTATGTAGCTGTTGAATCCACTGGCAGTCTTCAATATCGGTTTTTCTGCCTGATACATTTTTTATTTTTCTGGCATCAACTAGAAGCACTTCAAATCCTTGTTCAGTTAATATTTCAAAAAGAGGTCTCCAGTAAACTCCTGTTGATTCCATTGCAACGGTTTTAACTTTACACATAGTTAACCATTGAGCAATATTAACTAAATCTCTGGTGAAAGTACCAAATGTTTTTACGGATTGGTCATCGCGGTCTTCAGGTACGGCAACATACATTTCAGAGTCGCCAACATCTATTCCTGCCGCATCGATATTGATTTGTTTAAGAGCATCTAGTTTGGTAATTTTTTTTGAATGTTTTTTATATTTTTTTCCCATACTATATTTCCTTAAATTTTGAATGATAAAATGAATGATTAAAGATGTCCGGACCCGGCTGTTTATTCTTTTAGAAATCTTCCAAACGGGGTTACCGATAAATCGGTGCCACCAATACAAAAACCTAGAACAGTCGGAACCAGCCTAACCATCGGGCTAAGTAGAAGCACCAATGCTGCTTCGGTCTTTACTGTCTGGACTCTTTAATATTGGAAAATTTTTTTAGAAATAAAAGGAGAGTTTCTTTAAGACAAGAATTTGGCAAAGCCGGATGGATTTCCTAACAAGCGTCTCA
>JAHJVF010000476.1 GCA_018828505.1 Bacteroidota bacterium
GAAAGCTATCAAAAATTACAAAAAGAGTGATTCTATAATCTGTGAACCCGCCTGCCACATTAAGCTCTACGTGACGGGCAGGTCTGTGGCAAATTTGACCCGCCAATGGCGGGCTGAGTAGTTACAAAATTAGTTTATATAATTTTTTTGAATTAATGTTATTTGGGCATAAATGGATTGACTTTGGTTTTAAATGAATTATCTTTGCTACTGAAGAAAAACCCTTTAGGGGAAAAATTAATCACTCTGGAACTATTATGAACTAAAAAACGTAATGATTATTAATTACGTTGTTCTTTATATTTTGGATGACTCATCATTTTGATTATGAATTGTAATTTTCTGTTATGAGGAGAAATGAGTCAAATAAAAAATTTGTTTGGAGATCGCGGAGTAATAGCCCTAACCGGTCACCTCACAATTAAACCCACCTTATAATGATGCCCCAACGCGGTCTCCAAATTTTTTATTCCAAAGATGACCCCATAAATATTAACGCAATTCCCGAACCTAACAACGACAATGGCAATGCTGTAAAAATGTCCTGCTTGAAGACTATTATTGATACAAGAAATCCTGCAATTAAAACACCTCCTGTAATCTGCATTATAGCACCGGTTGAAAGCTTACTGGACTTTTGGCTTGGCGAATTTAACAGCATTTGTTTTGAAAAAGCTTTGAGTTGATTTACATCAAGTAACTTAATTTTGAAATCGTTTTTCAATTCATTTGTGAATGCTTGATGTGTTTGTGCACTTACGTTTGGAACTAAGGCTGAAACAATTAATAACATTATCAATAATTTTTTCATAGTTTATTCTCCTTAATTGAGACTATAAATAGGCAGATGAATAAATTCTATATTCAAGTGGAAAGATATAATTTTTTGCGTTCGAATGGAATTATTCAAATCTCTGCTATTTCAGATTTCAGCCTTAATGTTTACATTTGATTAAGTTTATATCTGAATCGGAGAGAGCAAATGCCACGAAAATACATCGGAACCCTATTTTTTATTTTATTAAGTGTTGGAGTGTTATTGTTGAGCAATTCATTTCAATCAAAGTCAAAAACTGAGTCAAACAAATATTATCCCAGCGATTGGTTTTTCATGCAGCGGGTTTATCCAGAGAAAGAGCTAAGCTTCGAAAAATATTTTACAGCAGTGAAGAAAGTGCAACAATTTAAAAAGATTTTTAATTTCACGTTGGCTCAAAAATGGAATCAAGTAGGTCCAACAAATATTGGCGGCAGAATTACAGCTTTGGATGTCGTTCCAACAAATCCTAAAATCATTTATATTGGGGCTGCTGCAGGAGGAGTATTTAAGTCAACCGATGGAGGTTTTACTTGGTACGCGAAGACTGATCATTTTCCAAGTCTTTCGAGTGGAGCTTTAAAAATTGATCCGAACAACTTTGATATTATTTATTTCGGAAGTGGCGAAGCAAATTCCAGCGGGGATTCGTATCCGGGCTTTGGAATGTTAAAATCGACTGACGCTGGAGGAACCTGGTTTCACTCAGGGTTGGATAGTGTACGTCATATCTCAAAAATGGAAATTCATCCATCTAATTCTAACTTAATCTTTGTTGCGGCTGCCGGTGGATTGTACTCCAAGGGAATTCATCGCGGAGTTTACCGATCTGAAAATGGCGGTGCAAGTTGGGAGCGAGTTTTATTTCTAAATGATTCTACAAGTGCGATTGATGTCGCAATTGATCCCATTGATACAAACATCGTTTACGCATCAATGTGGGAACGTTTACGAGGTCCAACATTCCGAAAAGTAGCAGGTTTTTCGAGCGGAATTTATAAATCAACCGATAAAGGAAATACATGGAACAGACTTGTGAACGGTTTGCCAGGAGCATTGAATACAATTGGAAGAATAGCAATTGCTGTCTCAAATTCTAATCCGAATTATATTTATGCGTTGTACAGAAAATCAACTGCACCAAATGGTGATATTAACATCTTTGAAGGATTTTACAGGTCAACAAATAAAGGATTAACCTGGACGAAAATGTCTGCAACCGGAATTTCAGGTTTTGCAAGTTTCGGTTGGTACTTCGGTATGATGGAAGTTGATCCAACAGATCACAACAAACTCTATCTGGGTGATATCGATATTTTCAAAACAACGAATGGAGGGGTATCATTTACGAATATCACAAATTCCTACTCGGGGAGTTTTTTGCAGCAGCACCCGGATCAACATGCACTCTGGATCAATCCGTCAAATACAAACATCATCTACAATGGAAATGATGGAGGATTTTTTATCTCAACAAATCAGGGTGCATCATGGAATAAAAAATTTGATCTCCCAATTTCTCAGTTTTATGCTTCTACTATAGATTATCTTTTACCTTTCAGGAAATATGGCGGGACTCAAGATAACGGAACTTTAGGAACTCGAGCAGGAGGGATAAACGATTGGGAAGAACTCTATGGAGGAGATGGATTTCACTGTATTGTGGATTACACCAATTCAAATATAATTTACGCTGAATATCAATTTGGAGGTTTGGGGAAAGCAACCAATGGAGGCAGCACATTTTTTTCTGCAACAAACGGCATAAGTACTTCTGACAGATTTAATTGGTCTTCTCCCTATGTGATGGATGAGAAAGATCCGAATATTTTATTTTTTGGAAGCCATAAAATTTACCAAACGACAAACGGTGCTCTAAACTGGAATGCAATAAGCGGTGATCTTACCCGCGGGCGAAATGGAAGACTTGGAACAATATCGTCCATTTCAACTACAGCGCTGCCTGATGGTAAGCGAGTTGTTTATGTAGGTACTGATGATGCGAAAGTTTGGGTAAGCACTAATACGGGTACAACATGGACGGATATAAGCGGAACTCTTCCGATGCGATATGTTACCCGCATTGAGTGTAATAAAGGAAATCCCGGAACCGCTTATGTGACTTTGAGTGGCTATAATATTGATGAGACAAGTTCGCACGTTTTCCGGACAGTGAATTATGGAAACACGTGGATTGACATCGGCACAAATCTGCCAAATGTTCCCGTGAATGATATTATTATTGATTACAATCATGATTCTGTTCTGTATGTTGGATGTGATGTCGGGGTATTCTATTCAACAAATTTGGGTGGAGTATGGAACATACTCGGAAGCGATCTCCCAAATTCTCCGGTATTTGATTTGAGCTATCACCAACCGACTAAAAAGTTAATTGCCGCAACTCATGGACGTTCAATGTTCGAGTTTGATCTTTCTTCAATTCAAACCGATGTTAAAAGTGAATTAAAAATTGAATTAATTGATTTTGTTCTGTATCAGAATTATCCTAATCCGTTTTCAGCTGAAGGTATAAGCGCTTCTGGCGGAAATCCAATTACAAACATCAAATTCAATATTCCACATAGTGCTTTAGTTAGTCTTAAAGTGTATGATATTTTAGGGAAAGAAATTTCAACACTTGTCAATGAAGTTAAGGAAGCCGGAACTCATAATTCAACATTTCGTATTTCAAGTTCTTCATTCCCGAGTGGAATTTATTTTTACAAATTGAAAGTCGGTAATACAGAACGAGTAAAGAAATTTGTTTATTTGAGATAAGTTGAAGAAGGTTATTTTTTCAGCGAGGTGATTAATACAAATAGTGCTAGAAAAATTAAGACAATATTTTCTCCGATTTTAACAATTCCAACTTTTGAAGAATCCTCAGATCCAAAGCAGCCGCATTCGATATCTAATCCTCTGAGAAGACTTATTATGATTGCAAACGTGAACATTATCATCAGGGAAAAGTAAATCATTGAATTCTCTTTTATGTAAACACCGAATAATAATCCGAAACCGCAAACAATTTCCAACCATGGAACAAAAACCGCAAGAAAGTTAATTGAAAAATCTGGAAACAATTGGTAGTTGGAGATGGCAACAGCGAATTCATGTGGTGCTGAGATTTTCCCGATTGCGGCATATATAAAAATGAAACCCAAAAAAAATCTGATAATAATCTGAATCCAATTAAGCTCTAAAACTCTTTTCATATCACTAATTGCTCAGCGGCAATCCTCTCTTTTCCCATTCATGAATTCCTTCCTTCATGATAAAGATTTTTTTGTAACCAAACTGTGATAATACCTTCGCCAGTTCATGACTTAAATTGCAATGAATACTTTCACAGTAGATCACAAAAGTTGTGTCTTGAGAATATTGAAATATTTTCTCTGAGTGTGATTCGAAATTTTTAAAGGGGATATTAATTGAACCAGCTAAATGCGTTCTTAAAAAATCTTTCTCAGAGCGAGTATCAATTAAAATTACACGATTTTGTTCA
The DNA here is from genome assembly GCA_018828505.1 of Bacteroidota bacterium. Taxonomy (GTDB): domain Bacteria; phylum Bacteroidota; class Ignavibacteria; order Ch128b; family Ch128b; genus JAHJVF01. The sequence continues at coordinate 4,326 of JAHJVF010000476.1, forward strand.
ATTAATTTTATTGCTTGTTCGATTGAAATGTCCGTAATGAAGCTTGCATTTTCTTTCTCTGAAATTAGCACACTGTCAGGTAAAACTTTCAAATCCGAATTAAATCCCAAAAGCGGTATCCCATTTGGAGAGAAGTGATTGTAGCAGATTGCCAATACCAGGGCAATTATAAATATCTTTAATATGTTCTTATAATAATCTTTTATTTTAATCACACAAAAAAATAATAAGAATTAATAGCATTTCAAAGAGTATTTAAAGCAAGAAACCCGATCTATTGAATCAGGTTTCTTGTATGAACTTTGATTCTAAGAAACAGTCTTTGAGCAGAAGAGAAATTGTAAGTTCAAATTCTCATGTTGAATTATTTATGTTCCTTCAGAATAATCGGACATGTAGTGAATTTGTTCTTTAGTTAATTTATCTATTTTATAACCTAAAGTTGTCAGTTTAATTCCGGCTATGTACTGATCTTGTTCAACAGGAATATCATGGACCGAATTATCTAATCGAATTCCGTTTCTATCTAATTCAGCTAAACGAATTTGCGACATGAATTGATTGGCAAAAGACATATCCATTACTTCTGATGGATGACCTTCAGCAGCTGCGAGATTTACGAGCCGACCTTGAGCAAGAACGAAAATTTTCTTTCCGTTCTTCAAAGTATATTCTTCGTTATTATCTCGGATCAATCTTTTCGACTTCGATAACTTCGCCAGTTCCGTAAGATTAATTTCACAATCGTAATGACCGGTGTTACATACTATTGCACCTTCTTTCATTTTCTCAAAATGCTTTTTGATAATAACATCTTTCACACCCGTTGCTGTAATGAAGATATCACCAATCTTTGCAGCTTGATCCATCGGCATAACTTGATAACCTTCAAGTGCGGCTTTCAATGCTGCTATTGGTTTTACTTCGGTTATAATAACATTCGCCCCCATTCCAGCAGCACGCTTCGCTACACCGCTGCCGCAATGGCCAAAACCAGCTATGACGAAATTTTTTCCGGCTAGAAGAACACTTGTTGCGCGTAATATACCATCGATTGAAGATTGACCTGTACCGTAAACATTATCGAAATCCCATTTCGTCTCAGCATCATTAACAGCAATAACAGGATATTTCAAAGCTCCATCTGCAGCCATCGCTCGTAATCTGTGAACTCCGGTAGTTGTTTCTTCCGTACCACCGATTACTGTAGTCTGTGCCATCTTTGGATATTTGTTATGAATTGTGAAGATTAAATCAGCACCATCGTCGAGTGTAAGATTTGGTTTGAAATCCAACGTCCGTTCAATGCACCAATAGAATTCTTTTACGTTCATTCCGTGCCATGCGTAGATTGGAATTCCGTTCTTTGCGAGTGCTGCAGCAACATCATCCTGAGTTGAAAGAGGATTGCATCCGCTCCAGCTTACATAAGCACCTGCTGCAACTAAAGTTTCAACTAACACGGCAGTTTCTTTTGTTACGTGTAAACATCCCGCAATTCGATAGCCTTTAAGTGGTTTTGTTTTACTATACTTCTTTCGGAATTCCATCATAACCGGCATTCTTGATTCTGCCCATTCGATCTTTTTTCTTCCGTCATCGGCTAATTTTATATTACGAACTTTATACTTTCCTTTTTTATAATCCATTAATATTTCTCCAGTTTTTAATTCAGATTAATTATTTCAAATTTCTTATTACTTACTGAAGTTACGCAGTCAACGCTATTTTCATTCCGAATAGGTTCTCTCGATACTTCCGACCCCATCTTCTCCAAAGGATCCTTCGGATGAACTGCATAGGCGGTAAAGCGGGTCGGAAACTCGAGAACCTGCAAATATA
>JAHJVF010000502.1 GCA_018828505.1 Bacteroidota bacterium
AACTATCCCAACCCGTTCAACCCTACGGCGACAATTGAATATGATCTGCCCATCTCGATCTTTGTCAAATTGAGTGTCTTTGACATACTTGGTCGTGAAATTGCAATACTGGTAAACGAGAACAGATCAGTTGGCAAATATAGTGTCACATTCGACACAAGCAATTTACCTGCGGGGATATATTTTTATCGCATGCAGGCTGGAGAGTTTCAAGAAACGCGCAAGCTTGTTTTATTGAAATAAGATGGCAACTGCAACTAACAGCACAAACCACGACACTCACTTTGTTGATAAGGAGTATTGTGGTCGTTCCATTATTTTTGCCGTCCCGACTTCGTCGGGAGCAAAAACAACGGCGTGGTTTGTGCAATCTATGAAAAGGCAAAAGTCAAGAAGAAAATATTCATCCTATCATCCCGATGAAATCGGGAATCGCTTTTTGACGTTCGCTATCGATAGCAGAACACCGTTAAAATTGTTCTTTCTTAATTTAGAACGTTCTACGTTCTTTAGTCTCAATTGCAACCGACTGCACGTTGCATGGTGCCTGATCCGCTTATTCGCGAATCGACTAACAATCTATTCAGCCTGTTCTCGGTATTTATAACGGCTATTGTACTGCATACAGTCAGCCCGGGACGGATAATAAACGTTTCAACCTGACCCTTTAAATAGAGGTCGGGTCGGTTACTGCGCGAAAAGATCCTGCCTCGGGCTTGTGTTGACGATGGAGACGCTTTACTTTAAGTGTCGTTGTATGCTGCTGAATATACTGTGGCTGTACTTTACGAACTCGATACGGTGTTGAGTTCCGAAGCATAAAATAAACTGAACGTGCAAGCTTCCGTGCTACGCCACAGATTGCACAACCGTGACCTTTTTGTGCACGAAGATAATCGTAGAACGCACGAAGTCCGGGATCGTGTTTGATGATGAGGTATGATGCCTCAACAAATGTTGTTCGCAAATGTGTATCCGCTTGACGATTAAGATGTCCGTAGGTGAGACGATCGGCTGACGCTCGTGTGTTGACCGAAAGACCGCTATAACGAATAAATCCTTCAACCGTTGGAAACCGTTTGATATCGGCGACACGGGCGATGATACTGGCGGCATGAAGAACACCGATGCCATGCACGGTCGTCAGGAGTTTATAGTATTGGTGTTTCTCTACACGATCTTTGATACGGTAGTAGTATTCCTCAATCTGTGGGTTGAGTATTTCAATTGTTTTCAATAGGTCTTTTACAATTTGCTTAATTGGTTCTGGGAAATCGCAGCCATCTAACCATTTGATACCGTGTGGACCGAAAATGTAATCGTACGGCGCTTTGAAATTGTACTTATCCACCATCAGATGTATCCGGTTCTTGAGTTTGGTTCGCATATTTACTAACTTTGACCTGTGTGAGATTAGTTCTCGCAGATGACGGATCGGTTTGCTTGGAACGTAACAGGTAGCTATAAGTTCACACTGAGCAAGCTGAGCTAATGTGCGTGCATCGTACTTATCGTTCTTAGCATGCACGTGGGCAATTGCTCGGTTCAGGAACGGATTTGAGAGAATACAATCGATATTGCGGTCGTGCAGATAATCTGCAAGCCAGTACCAGTTCCGTGTTGATTCAAAGGTAACGCGCACAGAACCTGAGAGCTGACTGAAGTATTTGTTTAGCAGGATCGGATTGTTCTCCAGCTTGTCAAACCGGAGACATTCGCCCTGTCGATTTAACAACGCAAGCATGGAAAATTCTTTGTGTAAATCTAAACCTATTTCGTAATCATAATTTGACATGGCAACCTCTGTCTTTTGTTTAACATATTTTAATTGTATCATAAACTTAACAACTCTGGTTGCCTTTTCATAATATAAACGTTATACGACATTCTGAAATAAAGGAGATTGTGTTATGGAAGTTATTGTATCTGTCTCATTAGCCGAAGATACGCGCTCTGCGACACAACCAAAATGCCCACCTCAAGGACGTTTGCGATTCGTGGAAGGAGGTGCGGTATGAGTACGAGAATGGGGCTTGGCGTACTTCTATTGGTTGCCCCCTGTCTGTTGTTAACTGCCTGTGGCGGCAGTTATTGCCTATACAGCGGGCCCCCCACGACCAGTGGCGGAACTCAACGTTCTGAGATCGAAGGAAGAGTTCTCGTCAAATCTCGCGCTTTTGAGGTGGACGGAAAGAAGTCGACTGGTCCCCTTGAGGGGCGTTTTGGGTCCTCTTTCAACGGTAGCTTCAACATCGAACTGCTTCCCGGCGAGCACACCTTGCTTGTTGGCTACTACTCCGGGGGACTCTAACGGAATCCAAGTTAAAGGTGTAGTTGTCTGATTTCGTGAACCAGAGAATTGTCTCGTACCGTCCTGAGAATCGCTTACTTGCATGCAGACCATGATTGAAACGCCAGATAATTCGATTCCGAAGTTTCATTCCGTGTTTTTTGAAGTGGCTATAGTAGAGTGTATCAAGCGGAAACACTTCTGAATCTTCGACGAAGTTGCCGACTTGCCAGCAGATGCTTCCATCGGTTCTGAGTTTGCTAACAAGCTGGTCAATTACTTGATCTTGGAAATCAAGGTAAGTTTCAATTGCAGTCTTATTCTCGTACTCTTTGCCGAGGTTGTAAGGTGGAGAAGTTATGATTAACTTTGCAGTATCGTTTGGGACAGTTTCGAGAAAATTGAGCGTGTCACCACAATGTAATATAATTTGTGCAGTAGGATCGAAGTCGCTGTGAACTTCTGGCCCTTTAAACATTGGAAGTGTGTTTGTCTGAATTAACATAGATTAATATACAAACTTCGA